>DSDH01000123.1 GCA_011055475.1 Phycisphaerales bacterium
GGAGCCGGTACCTTGGCAGTTTACCGAGGGCATCAAGTATAGTTTCCCGCCGGAGACGGTGATTCCGGCGCGGGGGTATCTGATCGTGGCCGAGAACCCGGCGGCGTTCAACGCCTGGTATGGCCCGGTGGGTGTGCCGGTGCTGGGGCCGTTCGAGGGCGGTACGAAGCTGAGCAACGATGGCGAGCGGGTGACGCTCTCGTATCCCGGGGACCAGGAATGGGGCCGGGAGCGGTACTGGATCCGCGTGGACTCGGTGGAGTACAACGACGCGGCGCCCTGGCCGACCGCGGCGGACGGCACGGGGGCAAGCTTGCAGCATCGGCACCCGGACGGCCCGACGCCGGCGGACTTCTACGGCAACGACCCGGCCAACTGGATCGCCGCCGACCCCACCCCGGGCGGATAGACACTACCGGAAGCTCTTTCGTACGCCGTCAATCAGTCGTGTTGCAGGGCCTTACCGTCCAGTCCATTAGCGCGGGCGTGGAGGGTTTCTTCCACACCGTGCATACCGGCGCCTTGCGGTTCCAGACTTTCGGATCAAGCGAATCGACCGCATACCGACGAGCGCCGGTGTCCTTGTGAATGTACTCAAACAGCCGGGCCCGCAGGGGGTCATCGTCCTGGATATCCTCGTCGGCCGGTTGTGCCAGAAAAAACGCATCCGTCGCGTTGGCTTCTTTCCGGGCGGTGAGGGTTGTCGAAACGCCTTCCCACTTCGCACATACCGGGACCAGTCCTTCGACGTCACGCTCCGGGCCCACGGCGTAGAAGGCTACACGGATCGGCGTGGCTTCGCCTTGGTTGCGCCATTGAGCCCCTGTGAAATAATGAAACCCCTGGTCCGGTGAACCTGACTCGTAGACCGGCGAGGGCAGGGTCAATCGCTCATCGCCCAAGTCCAGCCGATACATGATCTGGTTATAGTCGTAACGGGGCGTCGGGCCTTTGGCCTCTGAGAAGGTGTGGCTGTAAGTCCCCTCGAAGTACACGATACGCCCGTCCTGTTGATCGAAATAGGGGTGGTGCTTCGGGTTATAAAACGTGTAGTGGTCATGCGTGACGATCTTCCGGCCATAGGCCCAGGGCCCGACGGGGGTGTCGGTCTCGGCATACCAGACCTCGCCGAGGAACGATGTATCCCCGCCCTGCTGAACGGCGATCATGATCCACCGGCGGCGATAAGCGTTCCAAAAGACCGAGCCGTTGTGCGGGACGACCGCGGAGCCGCTCTCCACGTCGATCAGATGCGTTTCGCGATCCTTCTCGTCTTTCAGGGCCTTCATGAGCCCATCCCGGTCGCCGTTCCATTGCTTGATGAGGTCGCGCGACGCGACCCACCGCGGCCGCACATCACCGGCGGCCGTCCCTTGGGCTTGAGCGGTATCGGGGTCCGACAGGGCCGTTAGGACCTCATACGCGCCGGGGTCGATGGCCGCCTCCCACGCGGCGCGGACGCGCATCCGCACGGCCAATGGAAACGGCGTGGCGAAATACCAATAGCGATCATCCGCCTGCCGTACACTGAACGGATGCCCCGAGGCCGGGTACAGCAACCAATAGTCGTCCCCGCGGACCTTCCGGATGAACTGTTGTTTGTCGTCGTCAAACACCATCAGGCCGCGCTCGGCCGCCTCGCCCAGGCTCTTCATCCGCGCATACGTGGCCAGCATCCGCTCGGTCCCCTCAGGGCCCGGAACGGTGAACAGTCCATCGAGCCAGACCATCCCCGGCTCGGGCAGAGGAGCCATGCGCCGACTGAAACCCGCGGCATCGGTGAAATACTCCAGGTCCACCCCCACCGACGGGTCGAGCCCGTCCTGGTTGGGCAACCGGGAAACAGCACCGGCCATGGCGAAATGCCCCAGCGGATAGGAAGGCCTGCCCGTGTCGCCCCAGAACCAATACAGCCGGCCTCGGTACCAGCAGTTTTGGACCGAGTCCTGTCCCATGACCTGGCCGTTGAGCACGGGTTCGGCGAGGGGCGTCTCCAACCCCAGCACCACCGAATCACGGTAGATGCCTTGACCCGTAAGACGGTAGAGCCGCTCGGCGATGTTCACTCGGTCGACGTGAATGGTCGCCGATGCGCCCGGTGTCGTGCGCAGCCGCACCCCACGAAAGCCGAATCCATCCTTTGGATACGTATAGCCGTGTCCGGCCACCTCAAAGAAGACCTCGCGGTCCATCAGGCCCGGCTCATGGAAGGCGATCACGCCTGCGCTGTCGGTGACGTGCGCGATGTGATTGGTGGTCGTCAGGCGGATCAGCGGCACGCCACGGCCCGTGGCGCGGTCACAGACCCGGATCTGGAAAAACCGCTCTTGAGGTGTGGGGGCAACCGGCGCCGCCCAGGTCGGCACCGCGGCAACACCCATGATGAATCCCAGGATACCCCATGCCACGCGATGCGTGCACGGGCCGACTGCATGAACCATAACCGCGCTCCTTTCCATCCCCCCCGTTCCAACGCGTCGGACCGTCTGGGCGGCCTATTCGTGGCGCAGGGCCACGATGGGATCGACCTGCGCGGCGCGGACCGCCGGATACAGGCCGAAGACCACGCCGATGGCGATGCTGATGCCCACACTGAGCACCACGCTCTTGAGCGTCACGATCGTCGGCATGCCCGCGATCTGCGTGATGATCCAGGGAATCAACAGGCCCACGCCGATGCCGATCAGCCCACCCAGCGTCGAGAGCACCACCGTCTCGATAAGGAACTGGCTGATGATCTGCCGCTGCTTGGCGCCAATGGCGCGGCGGATGCCGATCTCGCGGGTCCGCTCGGTCACGCTGGCCAGCATGATGTTCATGATGCCGATGCCGCCGACCAACAGGCTGATACACGCGATCGAGCCCAGCACGATATTGAACGTGCGTTTGGTAGCCTCGGCCTGTCGCAGCAGGGCCAACGGCACGCTCATGCGGTAGTCTTCCTTCTTGTGAAACCGCTTGAGCATGGCCTGGATGCCGGTGGCCGTGACTTCGACGTTCTCCATGTCGTCGACCTCGACAATCATCTGATGGAGCTCAACCATTTCCCGCTCAAAGGAGCCGGCGCTGCGGCGGGTGTTGATGTCGCCGAAACGCTCGCGGGCGACCTCGATGGGGATATAGGCATCGGTGCGCTCGTCGGGCATTTGAATGTTCCCGGCCATGCCCTCCTCGCTGCGAACGATACCGACGATTTCGAAGTATTCGCTGCCGACGCGGAGCGTCTGACCGATGGTGTTCTCCGTCGCCAGCAATCGCCGGGCGCCGTACTCGGTGAGCACCACCACACCGGCGAGGTTTCGCACGTCATCCGGAAGAAGCACCCGTCCGGCGATGACGTCTCGCTGCACCAGATCGAACCACGCCGGCGTCGTGCCCACGACGCGCAGCTCCTCGACCCGCTCCCCCAGACGAGCGTCCTTGCGGACGACCTTGGCGGGCACCACCTGCTTGACGTGCTCCAGCGCCTCGGTGATCCGCATCGCATCGTCGTAGGTCAGGCCATAGACGCTCATGTGCGAACGCGTGGTGCTCTGTCCGACCTCCTCGACGCTCTTGATCGAATGGAGAATGATGTTGTTGCTGCCGACCTTTCGAATCTGGTCGAGGGCCTCCTTGCTGGCCCCTTCGCCGACCGACAGCATCGCCACGACCGATCCGACGCCGAAGACCACACCCAGTGTGGTCAGAAACGACCGCAGCTTGTGCAGCAGCAGGTTCTCCACACCCAGCATGATGTTCCGGAGGATTCGTACTTGCTGCATCAGTCTTCCTCGATCCGCTCGATATGACCGTCGAGCATGTGTAAACGCTTGGGCGCCCACTGGGCGATCTTGGGGTCATGGGTGACCATGATGATGGTCTTCCCTTGGGCGTTCAATTCCTTCAGGAGCTCCAGGATTTGAATCCCGGTGGCCGTGTCGAGGTTGCCGGTCGGCTCATCGGCCAGGAGAATCCGCGGGTCGTTGGCCAGGGCACGCGCGATGGCGACCCGCTGCATCTGGCCGCCGCTCAGTTCGGTCGGGGTATGATTGAGCCGGTCGCCCAAGCCCACGCGTTCGGCCAGCTCGATGGCGCGGGCGGCGCTGCGATGCGCCTCCCATCCGAGGTAATAAAGCGGCAACTCGATGTTTCGCCGTACTGTCAACTGGGCCAGCAGATTAAAACTCTGAAACACGAACCCCAAATGCCGCAGGCGCATCTCGCTCAGGGCGTCGTCGTTGAGTGTGCTGACGTCCTGGCCTTCGAGGATGTAGCGGCCTGACGTGATCCGGTCCAGGCAACCGAGAATGTTGAGCATGGTGCTCTTGCCCGAGCCGCTGGGGCCCATGATGGCCCAGAACTCGCCGCTGCCGAACACGGTGCTCACGTCGGCCAGGGCGTGGACCTGTTCGGTGCCCATCTGGTAGGTCTTGCGGACCTCTTCCAGGCGGATCACTTGGCCATTCTGTTGTGCACCGGCGACCATATCGGAAGGCTCCTTGCGATTCGGGCTGTCTCGATCCAGCTCACGGATTACGGGGAGGGTTTTGCGTGCCCGCACCCTCCCGGGTCGCCGGTGTCGTCGTATCGCCGGTCGCCGAACGCCGGGCGGGAGGAGCCGTCCCCTCGCCGCCCCGTTCGGGACGTTGTCGTTGTCCACTGGGACCGCCCGAGCCCGGTTGCCTCGGCGGTCGTTGGCCCGGCTGGAACCCCTCAGGCCGACCTTGCGTGCCATCGGTGCCGGGAATTCGGGGCGGTTGGCCTTGCCTTTCAGGCTCTGCGGAACCACCGGGACCCAGGTTGGGCGGGCTTTGACGCTCAGTCTCCTGCTCCGACCCGGGAAACACCTGCTCTTCAGGCACATCGGGCCGTCGTTGCTGTCGAGCCTCGGTATGTTCCAGCGGTGGATTCAGGACAACCTTCTCGCCTTCACTCAGACCGCTGACGATGTGCACCATGCGGTTGTTGTCTAACCCGATCTCTACCGGTCGCATCTTCATCTCTCTGCCTTCGAGAACGTAGACAACGGGCTGATTGCCCTTCCGGACGACCGCCTGAACCGGTACGTAGAGCACGTCGTCATACTCCTCGATGATGACCCGAGCCCGGCAACTCATGCCCGTGCGAAGGTCGTCGCCGTTGCCGTCAAGCTCGACTTCGGTATTGTAAACCTTCAGATCGGGGTTGAGCCACGCCATCGTGGCATCCGGCAACAAGGCAATCTTGGTGACGCGCCCGGTGAACGTGCGATTCTTGACCGAATCGACGGTAATGATCGCCGGCAGGCCCTCGCGGACCTTGTCCAGACTGGATTCGTGGATCTTGACCTCGGCCTTGACCTTCTTGCTGGTGGGCAGGTGGATCAGTTCCTGACGCTCATAGACCTCCTGCCCCACGTCGAGCGGCTCCTGGTTGCCGCGCCATCCGCCGCCGCGGTTACTGGTCGCATAAACCACGATCCCATCGGCCGGGGCGTAAATCTTGGTGTTTTTGATGTTTTGCTGTATTTTGGCCAGCAGCGTCTTCTGGCGCTCGAGCCTCTCTTCGGCCGCCAGTAACTCTGCCTTCAGAAGGATGACATCGGCCCGGGCCTTCCGCTTGGTCCGCTCCAGGGCCATCTCGGCCTGCTTGACGTCGCTTTCGAGCTGGGCCAATTGCCGCTTGTACGTCCAGTCCTGCAGCAACTTGAGGTTGTTCTTGGCCAACGTCACGTCCATTTCCGCCCGTCGCCAGGCCAACTCATCGGCCTTGAGCTCGGTCTCGGAGATGTACTTCTCCTCATAGAGGCGGCGGGACCATTCATACTTGTCCTTGGCCTGCTGGGCGGCCTCCTCCTTGACCGCAATCTGGCTTTGGGCATCGGTCAACTGCGTCTCGTACTCGCCCTCCTCGGCAATGTACTTCTCCAGATCCTGCCTGGCAAACCGCAGCGTCAGTTCGGCCAGATCAATGTCGGCCTGGGCCTGGTTCTCGCCGACGGCCAGATTCTCCTGGGCGCTGACATACGCCGTCTCGGCGCTGCGGACGGCGATCTCCTGGTTGACGAGCTGATCCTGAAGACTGCTCGAGTCCAGTTCGACCAACAGATCGCCTTTTTTGACGGCCTTGCCTTCCTCAACCAATGAAATGATCGTCGTGCGGCCTTCCACATCGTTCTTAATGACGATCATGTCCTGGGCCTTGAGCGTACCCGACACGTCGATGCCGATCGTCAACGGACCTCGTGCCACGGCGAACGTGGGGATATTGGGATCGGCGCCGACGGCCTCGGCCCCCCAAAAGACCACCACGCCGATAGCCACGAGAACCAACACGACGGCGGCCACCGCCACGCCCAACCATTTTCGATTTCTAGGTGCCATCGTTGTATTCCTTTGGATTGAATTCCCGCCAGAGTCCCTTCTCGTCCACCTGCAGCAGTCCCATGTCGCGTTGCAGCTCCAGCTCGGCGACACGGTAGTTCACAATGGCGCTGGTCAGTGCATCCTGAGCTCCCAACAGCGCCGATTGCGCTTCGAGCAGGTCACGAATCTGGGCCTCGCCGGCCTCTAAAAACATATTCACGCTGCGGACACGCTTCTCGGCCACCTGCACGCCCTTGGCGTTGATCTGCACGCTCTCGCGCAGTGACAGGAGGCTCCGCAGCCGATTCCGAACGCTCAGCTTGATCTGGTCCTCGAGGGCCTGCACCTCCCGCACGGATCGCTCAAGGGCGATCAGGCTCTCACGATAGGCCCGGCGCTCGGCGGTGCGTTCGATCGGCAGATCCAGCGTTAACAGAGCCCTCCACGTAGCGCGATCCAGCCGCAATTGGGCATCATCGGCCGTCGCGCCGAGACCGCTGCGACGTCCCCCCGAATCGACCGAGCCGAACAGCGTCAACTCGGCCCCGAGCGCATCGGCGGCGATGACCACCTGGCGCTGGGCGTCGAAGACCCGCTCCTGGGCCTCCCGCAGATCGGGCCGATTCGCAAACGCCAGCCGCACCGCGTGATCGGGGTCGATCTCGTATCGCCCCGCGTTGGCCATGTCGGGCGGCGGAACCTCGATCACCGCATCGGCCGGAACCACCTCGTTGGGGTCCCGCGGCGGCTCGGTCAGGTCGATCATCGCCGCCGACATCTCGGCGGTCAGATTACCCAGTTCGCCGCGGTCCAGTTCAATCCGCGCATCCACCGGCAGGCCGAGCAGTTCCTTGAACCCGTCCAGCGCGCCCTCGTAGTTCTGCACGGCCCGGATCCATCGCTGCCGCGCGTCGAGTTCGGCCTGCACGGCCTGGTCGACTTCGATCTCGCGCAGTCTCGCCGCGTCCGCCAGACGGCGACTCCGGCGGGCCGACAGGATGTTACGCTGGTAGTTGGCCTCGGCATTGTCCACCTGATCCTGCTGGGCCAGCACCGACAGATACTCGCGTGCCACGTTGACTGCAAAGGTCTTCTTGTACTGCTCAAACTGCCACAGGGCATACAGGACGTCCCGCTCGGCCTGGGTGAGTGCCTCCCGCTGGATATGCCGCCCGGAACCGGCCAGCAGCGGGATGGTCACCGACGCGTCTCCGCCGATGCCCAGGGCCGAGGCCCCGCCCGTCAACAGATTCGCCAGGTCGATCGCCAGTTGCGCCGTCAGGGTCGTGCCGTCTTCCAGCACCCGCGACCAGCCGGAGGCGCTTGTCTGCGTGGCACCGGCGGCCGTCTCACCGCTGGTGGTATCCGCGTCCAGGATACTCTGAATTCGCTGACTGAAGATGTCGCGAAACTCGTTTCGCGCCAGGTCCAGCGACAGCGCCGTACGAAAGACGGATTCTTTCTGGAGCTGATACGCCAGGCTGTTACGGGCGCCGATCTGAAGGGCCTCAACAAGGGTGATCTTGACCGGCCCGTCCTCCGGGAGCACGGCGACCGGGTCGAGCGTGATCTCGGCCTGGTACGTGTCATCCGGCCAGTGGTCGATCACCTCCAGCCGGTCGGTCCCCAGTGACCACGGTCCGCTCATCGTCAAATCCTGTCCTTCCAACAGCCGCCGACGCAGGATCGTGCTGGGCCGTTCGATGGTGAACGGCTCGACCCGCCCCAGCGCCTGATCCTGCCGCTCAGCGACGATCTCATAGGCGACCTCGTCGGCCTCGCGATGGTAGTCCGTCGGTGTTCGGCAGCCCGCCAGCGTCAGGAGCGTCACAGCCAGGCAAAAAACCATCGCCGGGCCGGTGCGGGCCGCCTTTCCTCGATGCAGCTTATACGCCATCGGCAGAATCCCTGTTTGTTTCGAATCGGGGACAGTTCCCGAACACTCCAGTCTATCACGTCGCGTCCGCGGGTTCAATCGCGTCGGGTGCCGTGGCGACACCGCCCCCTCTTAGGCTGTGTCCGTTCGGGACTGATGGTAACCACCTCATCGGCCGGTTTCGCCATGATTTGAGGATCCGAGGCCCTTACGGACGCTTGAGGTGACCGTCGAAAAACTCCTGAACAAGCCGGTCGACCTGCGGGTCACGCCAGCCGTGGCCGCCGCCCTTGACGGTGTGCAGCGTGACGGAGACGCCCTTTTCGCGTAGGGCCTTTTCCAGCAGCTCGCTCTGGTGGTGGGGTACGAGTGGGTCCTTGTCGCCGTGGCAGATGAGGAACGCCGGGTCCTCTCGCGAGACGTACGTGATCGGATTGGCCCGGCGGCAGGCCTCCTTGTTTTCCTGGACAGGACCGCCAATGAGCCGGGCCTCGGGCGCATCGGGTGCATCGTGGTCCATCTGGCTGGGAAAGGCGCTCATCTGCGTAAAATCGGTCGGGCCGAAGAAGTCACACACGGCCTGCACGCGGCTGGACACGTGCCGATTCGGGCCCTTGTCGAACTCCTGGACGTCGCCGGTGGTCCCCACCAGCGCCACCAAGTGCCCCCCGGCTGAGGCGCCCCAGACGCCGATTCGCTCCGGGGCGATGCCGTATCGACCCGCATTGGCGCGAAGGTAGCGGATCGCGGCCTTGCAGTCCTCGATTTGCGCTGGAAAGATCGCGTGCTGGCTCAGGCGATAGTTGACGCTCGCCACGATGTAGCCGCGCTTCAAAAAGGACCGGGCCGGGCATTGTTCCTTGCTGCCGGCCAACCAGGCTCCGCCGTGCACCCAGACCACAAGCGGCCGCAGCTTGTCGGTCCCATTGGCGGGCAGGTAGACATCCAGCTTCTGCCGTTCGTGTCCATCCGGCACGTATGGAACGTCGCGGATCAGCGTCGTCCCATCGGCCAGCGTTGAACGCGTGCCCTCGTCCGCGACCGGAGGGCTCTTGAGGTGCCGGTCGAAGAACTCATCAACGAGTTTCTCGATGTCCCGCCCGCCGAAACCATGGCCGGCCCCCGGTACGACATGAAGCGTGGATTCGACGCCGGCGGCGACGAGTTTGTTGTGCAGGAGCCGGCTCTGATCAAGCGGCACGAGCGGGTCGCGATCCCCGTGACAGATCAAAAACGGGCTGTCGTCGGCCGTCACGTGCCGTGCCGGTGACGCCAAGACCGCCAGCTCCTGCCGATCCTTGAGGGCGCCGCCCAACAGCTCAGCGATGGCGTTGTCGGCCGTGTCGTTGCGCTGGCGGTCGTCGCCGAAATAGCCGGGAAAGTCCGTCGGCCCGAAGAAATCGCACACCGCCTGAACGCGGCTTGAAACGTCACGGTTGCCCTCTTCGGCACCTTCGAGCTCCTTGACACCGCCGGTCGTGCCCAGCAGCGCCACCAAGTGCCCACCGGCCGACCCGCCCCACACGCCGATGCGGCCGGCGTCAATACCGTACTTATCCGCGTTGGCACGGAGAAACCGGATCGCCGCCTTGCAGTCGTGGATTTGCGCCGGGAAGACCGCGTGCTGACTGAGGCGGTAGTTCACACTCGCGACGACGTAGCCACGACGGACAAAACGCACTGCCGGGCACCCGTCCTTGCTGCCGCCCTTCCACGCCCCGCCATGAATCCAAACGACCAGCGGCCGGCGATCCGTCGGCTTGGCATCTTCGGCTCGATAGATATCCAGCTTCTGCCGCTCATGTCCGCCGGGCATGTAGGCAATGTCACGCTCCGTGTGAATGCCCGGCAGCACCTGCGCCCGCGCCGAGGCCGCCTGCAGTGGGGCCTGCGAGTCGCCGGCCGCCCCGGCGGATTCGGCGATCATCGGCCCGGCAAGAAGCCCCAGGGTCAGCACCCACGTCGCCAGCGTTGGATAGACGCTGCATTTCATCGCTCGCCTCCTTCGTTATAACTCCATGGCGGATAGAGATTTGTCGTGGGTGTGGCCACCGTGGGGCTCAGGTCAGTTGGCGTTCCAGCGTGGCGTCCTGCTGTGGCCGGTCGGGATGGTCCAGCATCTCCCAGGCCATCTGAGCGACCTCATCGGACGCCCAGCCCTGCGTCAGCGGCGCGACGAGGTTCTCCAGCTCCATGCTGATCTTTACGAGCATCGTCTTGTTGCCGATCAGGCTGTTGCACCGGTCGGCGATGGGGCGGGTGCTCGTGAAGTACGGCATGAACTCGGTGACCAGTTCCCGTCCGGCCAGAATGTTCACCAGCGACAGGAACCGCGTCCGCACGAGCCATCGGCCCGCCAGGTGCCACGCCAGGCGGCTGGACTGGTACAGGATCACCATCGGGCATCCCGCCGCGGCGACCTGCAGGGTCGCGCTGCCGCTGGCGACCAGGGCGAAGTCCGACTGGTCGGCCACCTCGATCACGTTGCCCACCGTATACTCGCACTTGAAGCCGCTGATTTTGCGCTGCTTGAGCAGTTGCAGCTTCTCCTCGCTGGGCGCGGTTGCGATGAACGTCGCCCCGGGCCACTTTTGCAGAATCTGGATCGCGACCTTCTGCATGGCCGGCCAGAGCGACTTGATCTCCGCCGTCCGCGATCCGGGCATCAGGGCCACCCGCACCCGCCGCGGCTCATAATCGCTGTAGTCCTTGTAGCTCTCGGTGAAGTCCAGCGTCACGTCATCGAACAGGGGATTGCCCACGAATCGGGCGTCCACGTTGCGGCTGCAGAACCAATCCTCCTCGAACGGCAGAATACACGCCAGCCGGCTGCACAAGCGGCGCAGCTTGCCGATCCGCCATGGGGCCCAGGCCCATAACTGCGGCGCGACGTAAAAGAGCGTCTCGATACCCGCCCGCTGGGCCAGCTTGGCCACGTGGAAATTGAACGCCGGTGAATCGCACACGATCACCAGGTCCACCGGATGTTTGCGGAAGTAGGAGCGGATCCGTCGCAGGGTCTTCCAGAAGAAGCCCACCTGGCCGAAGGCGTTGTAGATCATCGCCGCCCGGCGGACCGTATCCTGCAGAATCTCGCAACCGGCCTGGCGCATCTCATCGCCGCCGACACCGACCCACTCGATGTAATCGTTGAAGCCCCGGGCCTGGGCGGCGCGGATCAGATTCGCACAGTGCACGTCGGCACTGGGCTCGCATGCGCTGATGAACACCCGCTTGGTCGGCTTGGATTCGGTCACGCCAAACGCCCTCACGCTACGGAAACGGGGGATTATAGTCGGCCGCGGCGGCGATTGCAAACCCTCATTTCAGGAGTGACCGGCCGAACCCGAATGTCGAGGCGCCCGCGACCACGGAAAGGTCGTCTCACACGCGGACGCCCGCGCCTGCACGGATGAGTCGATCCAGCGTCTGGACCAGGACCCGCAGATCACGTCGATGGACCGGTCCCATCAGACAGATCTGAATCCAGTTGCGGTCGAGCAGGTAGCGACTACGATAGCTCACCAGAAAGCCTTGGCGATGCAGCTCATCGCCAAGCTCGGCGGCGTCCATCGGGTGGGGTACGGGTAGCGTCAGCACGGCCGGGTTGCAGCGCTCGGCATCCACTAGCGGCACAAGCCCCACCGCCTCAAGCTCCTCGCGCAGCCACGCACCGGTTTGGGCGATTTCGTCGTAGCGCTGCGGCGGATTGAACTCCTCCAGGGCACGATGCAGCGCCCCCACAAGATTGCTGCACATCGTGTACGGCACTGTATTCTGGTACATGTACTCGGCCAGGTCCAGGTACGCCGGCAGCGACCGTCCCTCGCTGCTGAGGATCGGTTCCCGGTAGAAGACCATGCTCAGGCCCGAATAACTGCCCAGCCCCTTGCCGCTGACGCCCGAGGCCAGGAACACGTCGGTCAGGTCCACGGGAATCGTTCCCAGCGAGCTGACGCAGTCCAGGCACAGCGTGACGTCGTGCTCACGGCACAAGGCCTTGATCGCCTCGACGTCGTTGACCATGCCGGTGCTGGTCTCACAGTGCACCGCCCAGAGCCACGAGGCCCGCGGCGGCCCTTCCACGGCGGCCCGGATGCGCTCCACGTCGAAAGGCCGCCCCCAGGGCTCTTCGCAGGCCTGGAAGTCCAGTCCGAAGCGCTCGGCCTGCTCCACCAGCCGACGCCCGAACTCCCCGTTGCTCAAAACGACCCCCCGGCCGCCGCGTAGGCACAACTGCCCGGCGATCACATCGTTGGCCAACGTGCCCGAACCCATCAGCAACGCGACGGCCCGCGCCCGGGCCAACCGGCACAACCGCGCACAGGTCTGCCGGTGAATCTCAAGAAACTGATCGAGACGATGGCTGCACGTGGTCCGCGTGAAGGCCTGCTCCACTCCCGGCGAGACCTCCACGGGGCCGGGCATCAGGTAAACGGCCCGGCGGTCCCGCGGCGGCGGCTCGACCGCCACGATCGGGCGCCTCACGCGGGCGTACCGCTCGGCGGTGAGCATCATCGGCTGGTATTGGGCCCTATCATGACCCACGACCGGCCCGAATGGCACGAAGCCCAGATGACGGTACAGCCGCTCCTGTTGGAGCAGGCCGGATATGACGACGGTATCGTAGCCCTGGCGGACCATGTGGTCGGCCGCGACCTGAAGAAGCCGGTGCAGCATGCGCCCGTGCCGCAGGCCCGGCTTCAGGGCCAGCAGCCGCAGCTCGCAGAGGGCCCGGGCCTGCGGCAGATACGAATCCAGGTCCTTGAGCTTGGCATCCAGCGAAAACGGACGCCGCCCCCGGATCGCGAGCATCCCCACCACCTCGCGGCCATGCAAGCACACGAAGTAGGTGTTCTCATCGTGAAAACGATCCACCAGCCGCCGCTGGGCGTTCGGCTCGTGCTGGGGAATCTCCTCCACAAATGTCTCATAATTGAGCCGATGAATCTGCTCAAATTCCCACGGCTCGGTCGCTTGTTTCACGACGAATTCCGGATCCATCGCTACCTCTCCGATCCTTCGTTCGAGCGGGCGGAGGGTCTCTGTTTTCGCCCTTCCCACAAGCGTCGGATATGCGCCCGGTGCGCCGTCAGGAGAATCGCCACCAGGGCGGCAATACCCAGTGTTCGACCCCAACCATATCCGAGGCACGCCGCCAATATAGGCAATGACACCACGGCAAGCAACCCGCAAGCCATGTACTTTCGCCAAACCGCATACAGCACCGCGAACACACCCACCGCGAGCAGGACCAGACGCCCATCATACATCAACAGCCCCCCCAGCGTCACGGCAATACCCCGGCCACCGCGAAACCCCAGTTGCACCGGCCAGATATGCCCGACGGCGACCGCGATCAGGGCCGCCGTGCGGACCCCGTCGGCCTGTCCCAGAACGGTCGCCAGCCCCACCGCCACGGCCGCCTTGCCCGCGTCACCGATCAACGTCAGGGCAAAACCCCACCGGCCCAGAACGCGCCCCACGTTCCGCGCGCCCACCGACCCGCTGCCCAAGGTGCGGATATCCCCCCGACCGGAAAGCCGCACCAGATAGTAGCCTGTACACAAACACCCCAAGCCGTAGCTTACCCCGATTAACACGACATCGCCGACGGTCACGGTAAGGCCTCCTACTCCGCCGGCGACTGGGGGGCCGTCCGGGCCTCAACGGCCAGGCGTTTCAGGGCCATCAGATCCAGCTTGCCGCTGCCAAGGACGGGAATCGCCTCCACCGGTAGATAATGGTCCCGCCGGGGCTTGTAGAGGTTGGGCAGATCGCTGGCGGCCACGGCCCGGAACATCGCCTCCGGATCCGCGTGCCGCGGCACGTAGAGCACCACCAGCTCCCCGCCCCGCGTCGGATGGGCCAAGCTCGTCACCGCCACTGCCGGCTCGGAGGCGTGAACCGTCGAGGCGCACACCTCCTCCAGCGCCAGGTGCGGCACCATCTCTCCGCCAATCTTGCTGAACCGCGCCAGGCGGTCGGTGATCGTGATGAACCCGTCCTCATCGATCGAGGCGACATCACCGGTGCTGTACCAGCCGTCCCGCAACACCGCGGCCGTTCGGTCGGGCTTGTTCAGATAACCGGCCATGACGTTGGGCCCCTTGACCTGCAGGACACCGGCCTGACCAGGCCCCAGGGGCTCGCCGGTCTCCAAGTCCACGACCCGCACCGCCACACCCGGAATCGGCTGGCCAATCGTGCCCTCCTTGGTGCCCACTTGGCGAACCCCGCCATACTCCACGTCCGGCAGGTTCAACGAGACCACGGGGGACAATTCGGTGGCGCCGTACCCCTCCAAAGGCCGCACACCGAACCGCTCCTCGAACGCGTCGGCGACGTGCTTACAGAGCTTCTCGGCCCCCGTGACCACGCGGCGCAGCGAGGCGAAATCCCCCGGCGGCACCCGCCGCGTGTACGCCAGCAGAAACGTCGGAGCGGCCATCAGAATCGTGGAATGGTTGTCTCGAACGCTCTGACCGACCGCCCGGGCATCCAGCGGGTTCGGGATATAGCTCACCGAGGCGCCGCTGGTCACGACCAGCCACAAATCCACCGTGTACCCGAACGAATGGAAGAATGGCAGTATTCCGCACAGATCATCCTCCACCCCCACGTGAAACACCTCGCGGGCGGCGTCCACATTGGACAGGATATTGTGGTGGGTCAACACGACGCCCTTGGCCCGGCCCGTGCTGCCGGAGGAGAAGATGACCGTCGCGGGCCTGTCCGGATCGAACCGCCCATCACAGAGCCACCGCACGGGCATCCACCGCGCCGCAAAATACGCCCGGAGCTTGTCCGCCGGGCGTAACTCGGCGATCACATCCTCCAGGAACACCATGTCCGGATCATCGTCCGGCAGGCGGGCCTTTTCGAGGAACGCCCGGCTTGAAAGGACATAGCGGATGCCGCACTGCTCCTTGGCGTGCCGCCGGGCCTGCACGGAGCCGGTATAGTTCAGGTTGACGGCGGTTTTACCCAAAAGGCTGAGGGCCAGATTCGCGATGGCCCCGCCCACGGAGGGCGGCAAGAGGATACCCACCGTCTCATGGTCGCGCGTCATCGGGGCGATCCGATGGGCCAGCGCCGTCGCCGCGGTGAGCGTCTGCCCGTAGGAGAGGCGCTTGCCGGTCGTATCGCCAACGCACTGGCGTCGCCAATGCCGCCTCGCGGCCCGGACGAACCGCTCGCCCAGAGATCGCCGCGTGCATCTCAGCGAATCGTAGTAATCACACGACAACTCCAGCACGGCCTGGCGCACGTCAAACGCCTTCGTCTCGGCCGGCAGCGGCTTGCCGAAATGGATCGAAATCGGGTACGGCACCCTGCGCGGCCAGGTGCGCATCAGGCGGCCCGAGTACCAACTGAAGAGGCTGCCCCACGCACCGCCGATGTAAACGGGGATGATCGGGCAGCGGCTGCCGCGCATGATTCGCTCGAAGCCGCTCTTGAACCGCTGCAGCGTGCCCGTTCGGGTGATGGCCCCTTCGGCGAAGATGCAGACCAGGTGCCCGGCATCCATGGCGCGACGGGCCTCGCGGAACGCGCGAACGAGCGATTTCGGCCCGTCCTTCTCGCTGATCAGAATGACGCCCATCAATCGCAGCAGCCATTGGAATCGGCTCTGTCCGAAGATGTCCCGGTCCATCATGAAGCGGACCGGCCGCTGCTGTGTCGCGCCGATCAGAAACGAGTCGACCCATGAGACATGATTGCTGACCAACAGCGCCCCGCCTTCGATCGGCACGTGCTCAAGCCCTGACGCACGGATGCGGTAGACAACGCGGATGCCCAGAAGGATAAGAAAACGGACGAAGACGTCCAAAAGTCGGACCGTGGACGCCACCGCCACCAGCATGGTCAGAAGACCCGCAATAAGACACAGCCGTTGCGCCGAGAGGCCCAACACCTCATGCGCCAGGTAGAAAAGCACCGCGGCCAGGGCGATGGCCACCCAGCCCAGCCAGTTGGCCGCCGCCACGACCCGCCCGCGGATCGCCTCCGGGGCCCGCCATTGGATAAACGCCTGCAGCGGCACGATGAACAAACCCGCACTGGCCCCCACCAGAACCAGCATGGCGCCGATCAGAATGGGCCGACCGCTCACCAGGCCCAGCACTACATTGCACACGCCCAGGCCCAAGAGCCCCAGCGGCACCATGCCGAACTCCACGCTGCGCCCGCTCCAGCGTCCGGCCAGATAGGATCCGATGCCGATACCCAGGGCCGCCAGCACGAACAACAGACCGCTGGCCTCGCGCTCCCAGCCCAACACCGCCGGGTCCATGCCGTAGGGCAGCAGGGCCATTTTCAGGAACGCCGCCAGCAAGAGGAACATCGCCGTTCCGCCCATCGCCCACAGCAGCCCCCGGCGGCCGCGCACGGCCAGCAGCGTTCGCATGACGTCGACGGGGAAAAAGAGCGACGCCCGCTGCCTCGAACCCGCGGTCGGCGTCCGTTCGATCCGCAGGGCCGCCGTCAGACCCATCGCCGACAGCGCGGCGCACACCCCTGCGGCCAGCGCGTAGTTGCGCTGCGTCATCCACGATAACGAGGGGCCCACCGCCGCCCCGATCACGATCGCCAGGTAGGTCAGCGCCTCCAACAGGCCGTTGGCCCGGGAAAGCTGGTCCGGGCGCACCAGTTCCGGGACGATGCCGTACTTGCTGGGCCCGAAGAAAGCGCTTTGCGTGCACATGAGAAAGAGCACGGAATACACCGCCCAGGGCCGGCCATGTATGAACGCCACGATCCCCAGCAGCATGACCGCCAGCTCGGCGGCCTTGGTCGAGACCACAATGTCGCGTTTGCTGAAACGGTCCGCCAGCGTTCCGGCCCACGCCGTGAACACCAGGAACGGCGCTACGAACACCATCGCCGCAATGGCCGCCACACGACCGGCCGACGCCGGCCCCCCCACGCCGATCAGAAACAGAATCAGGAGCATCTGAAAGACGTTGTCGTTCAGCGCTCCGAGGAACTGGGTGATATTGAGCCACCGAAATGACCTGCTCAGTCTGTCGGACGGCATGGTCCTGCTCCTCGATCACTCCTCCGCGCCGCTTGGGGAGAGCGGCGTCTCGGCCAGATAGCTTACGACCTTTTCGATCGCCTCCGTGCGCAACACGGGCGATTCGTTGAACAGCTCATGCCGCGCCCCTTCGATCATCTGAATCTTCGCCCGCGGCAGCTTTTCCTGCAAGAACTCCAGGTTATACGAGTAGTCCACCGTCCCATCGGCCGTGCCCTGCACCACCAGCACCGGCTGGTCCACGGACTCCAAGGACTGTATGGCCTCGTTCCAGTCAAACATCGCCTTGACCCACTCCAGCGGCACGGATTGCCCCTGCAAGGGGTCGCGGTTCAAATTGAACTCCACCCACGCCTGGTCCGAGCTGGGCGCCGTGCGGGCCCGTGGCACCTGCTCGGCAAACCGTGACAAGAGCTCATAGCCCACCTTCGAGGCGTCCCAGGCCGCACTGCGGACCAGCGGCGCCGCCAGCACGACCTTATCGAAGAGTCCCGCGGGGCGGGTCAGCAGATGATCCAGCACCGTCGCCCCGCCCGTGCTGAAACCCACCACGTGATACGGGCCCGGACACAGGGTCTCGATCAACGTTCGAAAGTCCGCCAAGGTCTGCGAATAGGTGGCGAATCGGTTGATGCTCCCCCGCGGTCCCGTGCTCAGCCCGTGCCCCGGCAGATCGTACAGGGCCACGGCATAATTCTCCCGGACCAGCGCCTCGATCAGGTGCCGATACTCGCCGCAATGACTCAGATAGCCGTGCACCAAGACCACCGTCGCCCGTGGCCGGGACGGCTTGTACACGTGCGTGACCAGGGTGTATCCGGCCGATTCCCACGTGCCGAACAAATGCTCGACGCCCACGATCCGCCGCTCCACGTCCAGGCCATAGTACGCAAAATACGTCCGCGTCGCCTCGGGATACGTCCATCCCGCGACCACCTCGATGGGCCGCAACTCGTCTCGAACCTTCGCCACCACGTCACCCATTCGACCGAAGTCCTGTTCACGGTGGAAGAACGTCCACGCCAGAGCCGCACCCGTGCCCGCGAGGCCCAACAGGATCACCAGCCACAGCCATCTGAGTTTTCGTCGCCTGGTCATGATCCGCCCGCCGCGAGCCTCTCGGAGGCCGTCGCCGCGTTCCACGCCGTCTTGGTCGAACCGCGATCGCTCACACCGGCACCGGGGCCCGACGCTGCCGCAACTGATCGACGAACGCCTCCAGTCGCGTCGTCAATGCCGCGTCTTCCTGCCCGTCGAAACTCAGGTTCAGAATGGGCATCCCGCCACAGTCGGCGCTGATGCGGGTCGTCTGCGTGCTCACGATCGTGGAGGGCATGCACGTAAACGGCATCACGTTGACCGCCCCATCCAAGCCGCGATGGTGGAACTCGACGATCTTGCCGATGCTCAGCACCGCCTCGCCCTCGAACGTGGGGTCCAGGTAGGGCTGGGCCAGATGCAGCACGTGCTCGATGGACCCCTCCACCAACGGGCCAAAACGCGCCTCCAACGGACGCGCCAGGGCCTTCTCGATCCGTCGCTGGATAAAACCCTCGGCCAGGTTGCCCACCAGGGGGCCGACCTGCCGTCGTCGCCGCGCCATGGCCACCCGCGTGAAGTTCGTGTAGTAGATCCACTCGGCCAGCGAGGGCAGTTCGCAGGCGGCCCCCAGCGCCTCCAGCCGCGCGATGATATTGTTATTGGCGAATGGATGGTTCCGTACGTAGATCTCGCCCACCACGCCCACGCGAGGTTTGTCGACGTTCAGCCGCTCCAGCGCGGCGAACCGGCCCGCGATACCATCCATGAACTCCACCAGCGCCCGCAGACCCCGGCGCGCCTCGACCAGGCGCACCCAGCCGTGCAAGGCCTCTTCATACGCGTGACGGACCGCCGCGGCGTCGCGCACAAAGGGACGCAGCCGCAGCAGCACCTTGGTTAACAGGTCCACCCCCACCGTCGCCGTCCACACGTCTTTCATAAACGTCATCCGCCCGGCGCCGCCGATCGTCTGCCGGAATTCGTTGTAAAAGTGGCTGTCCTGGTTGGGAGCGATCATGGGCACGTGCTCCAGGCCGTTCTGCCGCAGGACGAGCCGCTGGAGCAGGTTGTACATCCCGAATCGGCAGGGCCCGGCCGCAGCGGGCATGAAAAACGCCGCCCGGTCCGGGTCGAAGCCCTCGCTCTGGACCACCTTCATCATCTCGCCGATGACGATCGCACACGGCAGGCACTCCTTGCCCGTCGTAAGGCGTCGGCCCTCCAGCAGGGTGCTTTCCTCGGCGACGGGCATCACCTGCGCATCCTGACCGTAAGCGCGGAAACACGCGGCCATGCCGTAAGCCGCATCGCCCATATAGGGGATATACAGCGTGCGGCCCCGCAGCGACCCGGCGGCACGAGGCATCGGTCGCGCGACCCGCTGGGCGGGATAGTGCTTGAGGCTCTCCAGAAACGCCTCCAGCCGGGTGATCAAGCCCGCATCGGCCGAGTGCTCATCCAGCTCCAGCAGAAGAGCCGGCTTGTTGTGCATCAGGTCCTTGAAGAACGTCTGGATGAACGAATCGGGTCCGCAACTGAAGTTCGACAGGTACACCGCGAACAGCCGTGGGTCGTCCCGGATGATCTCGGCGGCCCGCAGAATCTTCTGCCCGTACACCCAATAGGTCCGTCCGTGCAGATGCGGGTCGGTCAGAGGGGCCGCCGACAGATCGAGCATGTCCATCGGCATAATCGGCACGCCCAGATCGGCCAGCTTGCCGGGCAGATCCAGGTTCATCCCGCCGTCGCACCCGTTGTAGGGCCGACTGACCAGCACAAACAAACGCCCGTCCGCAGGGAGCGTCGACAGAATCCGTCGCCCCTCCTGCACCATCGCTGCCTCGAACGCATCTTGCGCGACCCAGGCCTCGTGCAGGGCCTGGCGCACCTGGCGTTGCGAGGCTCCCACTCGCCGTCCGAGCGAGGCGAAGCCGCGCCGCACCAGGGTGTCGCCCTCGCCCAGGTATAACGGCACATCGAGGATGCGCGTCGAGCCCAGCGTATCGGCAAACGCCGTGCGCACCTGGTCGGCGAGTGATTGGACGTAAGGGCACAGATGATTGTGCTTGTTCGCCTCGAACTGCCGCTTCATCGAGCGGATCGCCGGGATGAAGAGCCAATCCACCCCCTTGTCGAGCAGCTCGGCGACGTGCCCATACGCGACCTTGACCGGGAAGCACGGCTGCGCCGTCACCGCCTCGACGCCCCGACGGATCGTCTTCTTGCGGGTGGCCTTGCTGAGCACCACCCGGCAGCCCAGTTGCTGGAAGAACCGCGCAAACAACGGCAGCATCTGCCAGCTCGCCAGCGCCCACGGGATCCCCACGGTCGGTCCGTCCCCCTCGATGACGCCGTCCGTCAGACCCGCGTGCTCCAATAAGGCCCGCTCACGGAACCCGAACGCGTCCACGATCGACTTCGGCCGGGCCTTCTTGGCCAGGTTGTACCGATCGCACCGTGAACCGTAATACAGGGGCGGCGAGCCGGGCAGCGTCACCTTCTTGATTTCGCAGTTGTTCGAGCAGTGCCGACACGTGAACGACTCGACCTCGTATTCGACGTGGGCCAGATTCTCGAAGCGGCGGAACCGGCTCGACGCCGTATCGCCCGTGGCCCGCCGCTGGGCCATGTGCTCGGCCGCGATGGACGCCGCCCCCAACGCCCCGGTCACCTCGTGATGATCCGGCACCTGGATGGGCTTACCCACCACCTTCTCGAAGGCGGCCCACACCGCCTTGTTAAAGGCCGTGCCGCCCTGGAAGCAGATATGCTCGCCGATCTTGCGACGACCCACGACGCGGTTGAGGTAGTTTGCCACGATGGAATACGCCAGGCCGGCGATCAGGTCTTCCTCGGCCGCGCCCTGTTGCTGATAGCTGATGAGATCCGACTCAATGAAGACTGTGCAGCGCTCGCCCAGCTTGATGGGCGACGTGCTCGACATGGCCAGCGCGGCGAACTCCTCGTTGATGTTGATCCCCAACCGCTGGGCCTGTTCCTCCAGGAACGATCCGGTGCCGGCTGCGCACGCGTGGTTCATCTCGAAATCGACGACGACGCCGTTCTCCAGCGAGATGTATTTGCTGTCCTGGCCGCCGATCTCGAAGATCGTATCCACCTCCGGATTGACGATCGCCGCCCCGGCGGCCTGGGCGGTGATTTCGTTGATGACGATATCCGCACCGATGAAATCGCCGGTCAGGTACCGCCCCGAGCCGGTCGTGGCCGCGCCGCAGATCCGCACGCGGCCGGCCACCTTGGCCGCCACCCGCTCCAGTCCCGTGCGCACCGCGCGCAGCGGATTGCCCGCCGTCATCAAGTATTCCTTGGCCAGCACCCGCCGCTGCGTGTCCATCACCACGACGTTCGTGCTGATCGAGCCGACGTCCACGCCCAGGTACGCCTCGATGGGCTCGTTGGCCTCCTCCAGGACCTCACTGTGCACGCGGCTCTGCGGCGGCGGCAGCACCGGCGTCGGCAACGGGGGCCGACGCGGCGCATCGGCCAGTTCCAGGTCCCGTCGGCCCAGGTATTCATCCAGCCGCGCCGTATCCAGACGCGCCGCCGATGAATCGTCGGCCCGGCCACGCTGCACAAGAACCGCCCCGAGCGCCCCGGTGTAGAAGTGATCGGCGGGCACGACCAGCTCGCCGGGCTCCAGATCGAGCACCTCCTCGAACGCGCGAACCACCCCTGCGTTCGCCGCCACACCGCCGGTGAAGATGATCGGCTTGATGAACTGCCGCCCGCAACCCAGGTTGCTCTTGAGTCCCCGCGCCAACGCCAGGCACAACCCCGCGATGATGTCGCACGTGGGCGTGGCCTGCTGCTGCAAGTGGATCATATCGCTCTTGGCGAACACCGAGCACCGTCCGGCCAGACGCGGCACCGTCTTGCTCTGGAGCGCCAGCCGCCCGAACTCATCCTCGATCTGCACGCCCAGCCGCTGGGCCTGCTGATCCAAAAAGCTGCCCGTCCCCGCCGCGCAGACCGTATTCAGGGCGAAATCCCGTAGCTTGAGCCGACCCTGATGCCGCTCCAGGAAGATCAGTTTACTGTCCTGGCCCCCCATTTCGATCAACGTGGCCGCCTCGAGGTCCGGGTACAGATGGGCGATCGCGGCCGCCTGGGCGGGCACTTCATTGACAAAGGGAATGCCCAAGAGCTCCCCGACCAGCCGCCCCGCGGCCCCCGTCGCGACCGCCAGCGTAATCTGCTCCAGCCGAAACACCGACAGCACCCGGTCCAACTGCTCCCGTACCGTCTCCACGGGGCGACCTTCGGTCCGGCGGTAATCCTTCAGCAGGATCGTCCCATCCCCGTCCAGTGCCACAACATCGCTGCTGATCGAGCCCACGTCGATCCCGATCGCCACCGATCCGCCGGCCCGTCGCCGAACCGACCCAACCGCCTCCCGACCCGCATGACGCGTCGTCGGCCTGCCCGCCGTGGTATCCATACACGCATCTCCTTGTTACCTTGTGCCCCTCAATCATAGGGATTCGCAGGGTTTCGACAAGCCGATGGCCCGGTTTTTGCCCCGTTTGGGCCCCGCCACCGCCGCGACTCCATGTTCTAAGCCAACCAGACGATAAGAAACACCCCGGCCCCGACACACAAAGCCCCGCAGCCGGCTGAAAACAACACCGCCAGGACCTTGCCCCAGGGGTTCCGTGCCCGCCGAGCCAATCGCACGCCCCAGAGGCTGCTGCCCCCCAAGCCCACCAGCAACCCCGCCGGACACAGGAAGAGCGCCGCCAGGAAACTGCCCACATCCACCACGCCCGCCAGAGCAGGGACAAGCGGCCAATGCTGAGTCATCTGCCTCAAGGCGTAGAACGCGTTGTGCAGGAATACCAAGGCCACGAACGCCGCCGGGCACGCCACGGCCAGGATGGGGTAGGCCCTCCAACGGTCGTAGATGATGGCCACGATCAGCCCGGCGACCCCGGACAGCGCCAA
>DSDH01000380.1 GCA_011055475.1 Phycisphaerales bacterium
CCGATGGCGAACGACTGCACGAGCATCTTGATCTTGCCGGAATAGACCGCGCCGAACTCGATGCCGCGGGCCTCGGCCGTGTGCCGCAAGATCGTCACGCCGATCTCCCGGATGAGCAGGATAGCCGCGACCGCCCAACGGAATATCGACAACGCCGCCAGCGGCACGTCATACGGGGCCTGGACGAAATTGGCCAGTCGCGGCTGGCCCACCGCGGCAAAGCAGAGGAAGGCCCCGCAGACCAGGATCTTGTCGGCCAGGGGATCGACCATGCGGCCGAATTTGCTGGTCACGTGGAAATACCTAGCCACCGGCCCATCAATCAGATCGGTCACCCCCGCGATCACGAAGATGACAAACGCGCCCATCAGGAACCGCCAAGGCTTATCGCCCAGGTGCGGCGCGTAGAGGATCATCGCCAGGAACAACAACGTCAGGATCAAGCGCAGGACCGTCAGTCCGTTGGGCAACTGGCGAACGATCGGGTTGTTCCTCGCGGTTGTCACGCGCATCTCCGTCGGCTCCATGGCAGGGCGGTCGCCCCCGTCATCGGGGCCCGTTCAGTTTATGGATGGGGCGCTGGAATGCAACCCTCTATCGGCTCAACGACGAGGTCGTAGCCGTCGGCATTGACGACCCGCGCGGGCACGAACGTACCGACGCCCGGCGATGCCGTGCGAAACAGGCACAGGCCGTCGATGTCCGGGGCCTGGCCATAGTGCCGTCCGCAGGCCGTCCCATCGGGATGGGCCTCGTCGATCAGGCAGAGCAGCTCGCGGCCGATCATGGTCCGGCCCTTTTCCGCGACGATCTGTTGTTGGGCGAGCATGAGGTCGCGACGACGATCCTCTCGAACGGGCTCGGGCACGGCGTCGGGCAACGTGGCGGCGGGGGTGCCGGGCTCGGCACAATACGCAAAACAGCCCAAGGCATCAAACCGGGCCCACCGGATAAACTCCAGCAATTCGGCGAAATCCTCGTCCGTCTCGCCGGGGAACCCCACGATTACCGTGGTCCGCAGCACCACGTCGGGCATGGCCGCTCGGAGTCTCTCGATCAGGGCTGCGATCGTTTGGCGGCGGTCGGGGCGGTGCATCCGCTCCAGGATGCGGTCGTTGGCGTGCTGGATGGGCATATCCACATAGGGCAAGACCTTTTGGCTGGCGGCCATCAGGTCGATCAGGTTATCGCGCACCGACGAGGCGAATAGGTACATCACACGGATCCACCGGACAGACTCGATCGCCTCCAGCCGTCGTAAGAGGCGCACCAGCCCGTCCCGCAGGCCCAAGTCGCGGCCATAGGAGGTGGTGTCCTGGGCGACCAGGATCAGCTCGACGACTCCGTCGCGGGCCAGTTCCTCAGCCTCGCTGACGATCTGCTCGATGGGCTTGCTGCGGAAGGGCCCGCGGATCGATGGGATCGTGCAGAAGGAGCAGGCGCGGTCGCACCCCTCGCTGATCCGCAGGTATGCCCAGTGGCGGGGCGTAATGCGCAGCCGTCCCCGGTCATCGGCGCAGCCGCCAACGTCCTGGGCAAGATCGGCACTGGCGGCCGGGCCGGACGCCCCGGACGGATCGTCCGCGTGCAGGAGCCGTTGGATGAACTGCCCGATGGCGTCGCGCTCGTCCAGGGACACGATGGCGTCGATCCCGTCCACCTCCGCGGCCAGCCTTTCGCTCCACAATTGCGACAGGCACCCGGCGACGACGACCTTACCGACGCGGCCGCGACGTTTCTGGCGGACGGCTCGGCGGATGGCGTCCAGGGCCTCCTGTCGTGCGGGCTCGATGAAGCCGCAGGTATTGATGACCACGACGTCGGCATTATCGGGGTCGGCCCCCACGATGAAGCCCGCCTCACCCAGACGGGCGAGCATCACCTCGCTGTCGACGAGGTTCTTCGGACATCCGAGTGCGACAAATCCCAGCCGCGCCGGCGAATTGACCTTTTTTCGTTTCATAAGAGAAGGACGATAGCAGAATGTCGGTCCGGCGTCGATTCTTTTGGCAATTCCCGGCAGGTCGGGGGGAACCCGAACGTTGTTTCTTGCGTCTAATGTTCGCGCACGGGGTGTGCCCAAGGCGGACGCAAGAGACGGGTGGTTGTGTTTGGGGCCGACTGGCCGCAGAAAAAGGGCAATAACCGGGCGGTCAAGACCGTCCAGAACGGGTGGATGAACCGCACAAGAGGGGAAGATTCGTTCGGCAACTATCGAACAAAGCAATAGTTGCAGGAAAGCCGCGACATGTGCCGATAACCAGACGATTGCCCGTTTAACCCACTTGAGGTATGTCTATGGCCGGCCGAAAAAAACCGCGAAACCGTACTCGGAAGGTGACGACGGAGGTCTTTTTCTGGCTGTCGTCGGCCCTGTGCATCGCGGCCGTGGTATCAGGCTGCGGTGATTTTTTCGCCTCCAAGCCTACGGAGATCGAGTCGAAGAACCTGCTGCGGGACCTGGAGACGGTCAAGACCAGCCCCGGCGCGGATATTCCCGTGCCCGAAATCTACCAGCAGCCCCCGAAGATCCTGGAAACGATCGTGGGTGACAAGAAGGACGCCCGGCTCTTCTACTTCAGCCGCTACCACTCCGTCGCGCAGCTCAAGCAACTGGTCGAGCAACAGTATACCAAGATCTACCAGGTCGGGAAAAAGGAGCTGCCCAAGCCGGACTACAACATCGCTATCAACGTCGCCAGCAACCAGATGGTCGTCCGCTGTCCATCCGTCGAGGACGCCCAAGAGGTGCTCAAGTTCCTTGAGCGCATCGACGTGCCGCCGATCCAAGTCAAGATCGACTGTTTGATTAGCGAGGTCTATGCCGACCATACGCTGGACTGGCAGACGAAGCTCGATATCGATAACCTGTTCGGCGAGCAGATCGAGCTGGCGGGCCTTATGCCCGGCGCTGCTCTGCGGGATGCCGTCCGCGGAAAATTCGGACTGAATGTGGGCTACGAGCACCAGATGGACCAACCGGGTCACCAGGTCAGCGCCCTGGTCGACCTTTTGGTGTCCCGGGGATACCTCAAGATCCTGATGAATCCGTCGTTGGAAGTGGTCAACGGCCAGACGGCGACGATCAACACCAGCGACCATGTTCGTCTTGACGAAGTTGAGGACATCTATCCCACCGGACAGACCCGCACCAGTGCGCGTTATATCGACGTGATTGATTCACTCCAGATTACGCCACAGGTTTTCGCCGACGGATATATCGGAATCCAGACGCGCGTCTTGATGGGGTCCAAGTCCACGCCCGAAGGGGTGGCTCAAAGGCCGATCATTACGACGCGTGAGATTAATGTGCAGGAAAACCGCGTTCGTCCCGGGGAGAGTCTGATCATCGGTGGTATCCGCAAGACCGAGCAACGCAGCGTGGTTCGGGGGGTGCCCTTCTTGAAGGACCTGCCGGGCATCGGCATTCTCTTCAGCAGTAAGGATTTCGAGGAGCGGGGCAAGGAGGTGCTGTTCATTCTGACACCGACGATCTCGACGGGCGGCGTGCCCAATGAGGAGATGGTCGCCGAGATTCAGCGCAAGCATACCCCCGTGCGGAATCGAACCTTTGCCGAGCACATCGTCGACCCCCTCGGGGCCAATGTATACACGGAACTGGTCGAGGAAGAGGCCACACAGGCCGAGGTGCGGCGGGTCCAGGCCGAATTGCGGCGCGCTCACGCCGAGCGCCGGGCCAGGCAACTGGAGGCGGAACTGGCCGACGTCACCCAGGCCGCACAAGCCGCCACGACGCAGGCCACCGAGGCCGAGGCTCAGACAAAGGCCGCGCGAGAAGCCATTGAGGCCGAAAAGGCCAAGGCGGCCGCTGCCGAGGCCGAGAAGGCCAAACTCGCCGAAGAAGTCAAGAAGCTGGCGGACGCGGCCAAGGCCGCTCGTGAGGCCGCGGAAAGGGCCAAGGCCGAAGCCGCCGCCGCCAAGGCCGCCGCCGAGAAGGCCAAGCAGGACGCCGAGGCGGAAATCAACAAGTGGATGAAACAAGCCGAATCGGAGACGGAAGACCAGACCCCGCCGCCGGAGGGCGAACCGGAGACAAAGCCCTCTGAGACTCCTCAAGACAAGCCGGCCGAGTCGATTCCTCCGGCGAAAGAGGGCGCCGATGCGCCGGCGGGAGACGGTCAGTGATGCACGGTGTCGTTCGTTGCGGATGCCCCCCGCAGGGGAGCGAAGCGGATAAGCCGAAGGGACTATGAGCCGGGAGCTTGAATACATCATGGCCGGTGGATCGCCGCGGCGAGTGCGCGTCGCCGGCGCCTGTCGCATGGGGCTCATCGTGCTTTGTTGTTCCGTCGGGGCGGTGGCCGACGTGGACTTCTTTCAGGCCAAGCCGACCGAGCTGGAGTCCATGAACACGCTGCGTGAGCTCAAGAGCGTGAAACCCGTCACCGGGGGGGACCTTCTCAAACCGGAGATGTACCTCAAGCCCCCGGAGATCGTGGAGGGCAGTGTAGACGGCACCCCCGATGCCAAGCTGTACTATTTCTGCAGGTATCACAGCACCGGTGATATCGTCAACATGCTGAGCAATCAGTTTATCGAGGGACTGAACGATGCCGAGGGCAAGCCCATCCCCGGCGTGCCGTATATTATCAGCCAAAACCCGGCCACCGAGCAGGTCATCGTGGCGTGCCCCAATCGTGAGTACGCCGAGCAGGTCCTGGATTTTCTTCAACGGGTGGACATGCCTCCGCTTCAGGTGCGGATCGACTGTTTGGTTTCGGAGGTGTACGCCGACCACACGATGGACTGGCAGACCCGGTTGGACATCGAGAATCTGTTCGGGGGGAAAATCGCCTTGAGCGGCCTGATGCCCGGCGCCGCCCTGCGGGATGCGGCGAGGAGCACCTTTGGTCAGCACGCGGGCTATGTGCGGCAGGCCGATCAGCCCGGCCACCGGTTCGCGGCCGTGGTTGACATGCTCGTTTCCCGCGGCTATCTCAAGATTCTGATGAACCCGTCGCTGGAGGTCGTCAACGGCAAGACGGCGGTTATCAGAACGGTGGACAAGCCTCCGCTGGACATCGTCAGCAAGGTCAATCCGAGTACCGGTGAGATCGCGTTCAGGCGGGAGTACGCGAATATCGTGGACTCGCTGGAGATTACCCCGAACGTCTACCCGGACGGCACGGTCGGAGTGACGACGAAGGTCGTCGTCGGCTCGAAATCCACGCCGGAAGGGGTCGCGCAGACGCCCATTGTGACGCGGCGAGAGGTCCACGTGGAGCAGAACCGCGTCCGGTCGGGCCAGAGCCTGATCATCGGCGGTATCCGCAAGACCGAGCAACGCTCGGTGGTGCGGGGCGTGCCGTTGCTCAAGGATATCCCGTTCGTGGGGTTCTTCTTCTCCGCAAAGGACTTCGAAGAACGGGGCAAGGAGGTGTTGTTCATCATCACGCCGACCATCTCGACCGGCGGTGTTCCGAATGAGGAGGTGGTCGCTGATGTGGAGGCCAAACACAACGCGGCCTATGAGCCGACGTTGATGGACGTCGTGACCGATCCTTTGGGCGGCCGGGCGTACACGGGTCTGGTCGAGAAGGAGGCGACTCAGGCCGATGTGCGGCGGCTGCGGGCGGAGATGGCCAAGTCGCGAGCCGAGCAGAAGGCCCGCGACTTGCAGGAGCGGTTGCGCAAGGCGCGGCAGGAGATACTGGCTCAGCAGGAGCGGTCCACGAGAGCCGAGGACAGGACCGAGGCGGCGCAGAGCGAGCTGGAGGTGGCCCAGGCCGCCGCGGCTGCCGCCGCAAGCGAGCAGGCCGAGATTGCCGCCGAGGTCGAGCAGGCCAAGGCCGCCGCCGCGGAGGCCGAGAAGCTCAGACAACAGGCCGAGGCCGAGAAGGCCGCCGCGGAGAAGGCCCAAAAGGACATCGAGGCCGAGATCGCCGCCTGGATGAAGGCGGCCCAGGAGAAGAATGGATCCCAGGACGGCGGCGCCGCGGCGCCCGCGAACGATGGTGCGGCGGACAAGCCGGCGGGGGCACCGAAGGACGGCGAGGATTCCGGCTCGCCCCCCGATGCCCCCAAGGAGGCGCCGCCCCAGTCCTGACGGTCTACATGGGGTCGATCTCGTGGGGGAGATCTTCCAGCGGGCAGCCGGTGCAACGAGGCCGCCGTTTGCAGTACGCCTTGCCCACCCGCACCAGCAGGGCGTGATACTCGTTGAACAGCGTTACGTCCGGCGGCAGGGCATCCTCGAACACCGACCGCAGCGACTCGTAATCCGTGCCCAGCTCGATGAGGCCGTGCCGTGCGGCGATGCGTGCGGTGTAGGCATCCACCACAAAGACGGCCCGCTCAAAGGCATACAGGAGAATCGAGTCTGCGGTTTCCGGGCCGATGCCGCTGACGTCCAGCAATTCCTCCCGCAGGGTCACCGTCGCCATGCGATCGGGTCCGGTCAGGTCGCCGCCGAACCGGTCGAAGAGCCAGGTCAGAAAGGCCTTGAGCCGACGGGCTTTGAGGTTGTAGTAACCGGCCGGGCGGATGTGTTCGGCCAGGGTGTCGATGGGCAAGGCCGCCATCGCCTCGGGGCACAGGACGCCGGCCTGTCGCAGCCGCTCGATCGCCCGCTCGACGTTCGTCCAGTTCGTGTTCTGCGTCAGGATCGCGCCGACGATGATCTCAAAGCGGCCGTCGCCCGGCCACCAGTGCTGGGGGCCGAATCGGTCGTACAGCCGCCGGTAGATGTCTCGTATCGTATCCACTCCCATGGTCGCTCCCGTCGAAAGGGCGGCAAAACCGACGGCGTCGGACTTTACATTCGTCCACGTCGTGCGTAGGCTCTGGCACGCCCCATCGTGGGGCCGTTGCATCGCGCCGTCAGGATGGACGAATACCGTGCCGCGAAAGGATAAGGACAAGGACAGCCGCAGTCAACTGGTCGGGTACGTCAAGGATTCGTACCTCGAGCGGACCAGCCGGCCCATTTATGCCCTGGCGTACCTGTTGGGGTTCCTGATCTTCTATGAATTCGGCACGATCCTCATCAATCCGGAGGCCCTGTCGCAGTCGCTGGAGCACCTGCAGGGGCGGGTGGTGGCGTTCTTATGGGTCCAGCAGCTTCTGCGGTGGGTGGGCTTTTCGGGCCGGTGGCTGTGGGTGGCCACGCCGTCGGTGGTGGTGATCATCCTGCTGGCGCTGCAGATCACCTCGCGCAAGGGCTGGCGAGTCTACCTGCGGGACTTTGTCCCCATGACGTGCGAGTGCGTGTTGTCGGCGGTGCCGCTGATCGTGCTGAGCCTGCTGATTAATCGCGTGCCGGCGGCCATGGCGGCGACCAACGGTCTGGCGTCCAATCCGGTGTTCGTGGAGATCGTCACCGGCATCGGCGCCGGCGTCTACGAGGAGTTGATCTTTCGTCTGGTGCTGATCTGCGTGCTGATGTTCCTCTTGCAGGACCTGCTCGGGCTGAGCAAAACGCGGGCCATCGTGCTCTCGGTGCTGCTCAGCGCGGTGGCGTTCAGCGCCTATCACCACTGGGGCCTGCAAGGGGGGCACTTGGTGCAGGGCGAGCCGTTCCGATGGCAGCCGTTTGTGTTCCGGACGGTCGCGGGGGTCTACTTCTCGGTCCTGTTCGCCCTGCGCGGTTTCGGGATCACCGCGGGCACCCATACCTTCTACGATATCATCGCTGCACTCCTCAAATAGCGGGCCGTCGCTACACGTGGTCGGGCCGGAAAATTCTTAAAAAAAGTCGTCGCTCCTTACTCGCGGCGCTGAATCCACTTGTGAAACAATCGTCCGATAAGGCCCTTATCAAGGTCGATCACGGCGCGCTGTGCTCTTGATTTGCAGTGCTGTTTTGGGGTATACTATCGGTGTAGCAAGCAAGGTTTTACTCCTCGTGCGGGTGACTGCATTATGGATGCGCCGAGAACGAACGTTGCCGTCAGCGAATTGGCCTTCTCCCTCTACCAGCGGGCGCTGCATCCCGAGCTGTTTGACATTTACGGGCGGCGCCAACTGAAGACGGAGAAGTACGAGACGCTCATCTGGGCGACCGGTTGTTCGCACGTCATCAGCGTTTTTGCGGGGCCGCTGTGCCTGACGGAGTTGATCTCGGCGCCGGGGCAGTTGCTGCCGAGGCGGGGCCTCATCGAGCGGTTTCAGTTCCACGGCCGCCGCACGCACAAGTGCACACTGAGCCGGGGACTGAGCTACATGACCGATTTCCAGGTGGAGAAGATGAGCCCGAACCTGTATCGCAAGAGTCATGGCGACCTGGAGCGGTTCGCGCGGAATCGCGGGCTGTTCGTGCGTTTTCCGAAACTGGCGGTCAGCGGGCTCGAGCCGTTCACCTACATTGACTTTGAGGCGCGGCGGGACGAATTGCACGTCCACGCCTTCCACGCGTTTCCGGATCAGGTGACCATCGTCAAGACCCAGTCCCTGGTCGATTTCCACTGATCCTTCGCCTACGAATCGGCTCGGCGCTTGGGCGTCTGTCGGTTGGCCTGGTCGATGAGCAGGCATTCGGGCGAGCCTTCCAGTCGCTTTGTCAGCCGCTCGGGCAACTGGCCTTTCGTCATGCGTTCAAGTATGTTCGTCAGGGCGCGGCACGTGTAGAACGGGCGGTTTTCGATGGTCTCGACGCCGATGATGCCCAACGTCTCATCACCGCTCGCCTCGACGTAGGCGGCGTAGATCGGGCAGATTTCCGTTCGTGGGCAGATCATACTGTGCTTCATGCTCGTCCTCCCTGGTCTGACGCCCTCCGGGTCATGCTCCCCGACCGGCGGTGCAGCAGCGGCCGCCACGCCCTGCGGCCCACATCACGTGCCGGGGGCCGACGCGTGATCCGGCCCCGCGGGCGAACGGGTCGCATGAGGGACCGAGGCCGTCTGCGCCGGTTGGTCCTGGCTTCTGTTCTCGTGCCTGGCCCGAAGCTCGAGGATGTCGAGTTTGCCGCGGATCTCGTGGGCCATGCGGCTATTGGGGAAATCCTGGATGATCTGCCGGCCGGTCTCCAGGGCGCTGCGCCACTGGTTCTCCGTGACGGCCAGCGAGAACCGCACGCCCAGGTTATGCAGCTTCATCTTGAAGACGCTGCTGGCCGCGTCCTGCAGGGCCAGTCCCTCGCTCGGCGTCAGATACGGGTCCAGCTCCTTGAGGATTTCGAGGCTGCGATCGGTGTCCTTAGCGAGGACGGCCTCGTCCCAGAGGGCCAACAGCTCCTTTTTTCGAGCGTCGCGGATCTGCTTGAGTTTGGCCCGGACCCCTTTGGCCTCATGGCTGTGGGGGTAGGCCCGGATGAGGTTGTCGGCGGCCCGGTAGGCCTGCGTCCAGCGATACTCGCGGCCGAGTTTGAGGATGTGGTTGACGGCCTGGCGGATACGCTCCTTCTCGGTGGCATTGCGGTATTGTTGAGCGGTCTGGCGCAGTTGAGCGGCCAGGCTCTGGTATTCGGTCTTTCGCTCCATCGCGCTGATCATGGCGTTGGTGGCGTCGAACTCGTGGGCGTGCAGCTTGGCGATGACCGCCTCGGCCAGCTCGGTCCGTTCGGCGTCGCGAAAGGCGATGCTCTTGGCGGCGTCGCCGAGGCGGACGGCCTGGGCGATCTGAGCCAGCAGGTTGTTGTTGCGGCTGATCATCTCGCCGACGTTGTCCAGCCGGTCGCCGTTTTCCTTGATGCTCCGGATGGTTTCCTGATTGGAGAGCAGAAACGCGAAAAAGGCCACCCAGAAAGCCACTATCATGACAAGGATGCCGATGGTGCCGAGGCTCTCATTGTCGCCGATGGCGCCGACGAGACTACATACGATACCGATCGTCGCCAGCAGGGCGATCAGGACGTGCCAGCCGAACCGCCAAAGCTGAAAGCGTTTGAGGGCCGTGCGAATCTTCATCCGTCCAACTCCTGTTCCTTGCTCCGTCAACGTCAGTCTACCACCTTTCAGACGTATCAGGAATCCCAAAAATCGCAGTTCGCCATAAATCGATCATGGGCGGCAAGATCCGCCGGGGCGACCTCGTCGCCGGCCGTTGCCCTGAAGGATCGCGTTGCCTGGCGACAACATGCGGGGGCGGACATGCCAACTTGCCTGCGGTTGCGTTTTATCCCCCTCCGATGTTGGCGGCCTGACTGTCAGGATGGCCGGGTCGGAATCCGGCCTGTTGCCGGGCGGCAACACGTCGCTACAGACCGTACAGCCTGTATCCTCCGATTCATCGCGATGTTCCCGCGTCAAGGCCCCCCTGGCGGCCCTCTGAGGGGTGGCGGCAATGCCCGATAAGACCTTGCGCCGGGGACTGGAATGCGGGTTGCTAATTTAGTGGGGAAGCCGGCTCATGCGCCGGGTATGATCCGGAACAGCGTTTGGGAGAGGGACCTGATGGACAGCTCGGAACTGGAAAAGCAGTTGAACGACCTGGTCAATGAGATTGGCTCAATCCCGGAATCCCGCCGCGACAAGATCATCCAACTGGCCCGGCGGGCTAAGGAATCCCGCAAGAAGCTCCACCGGAGCATGGACGAACTGCAAAGTTCGCTTGATTATCTCCGCATCAGCATCAAGTACATGATGTTTGACGTGGAGGCCACCCGGCGGGAGAACAAGTACCTCCGCAAGCTTCTGGAAGACCGGGAGTAAAAACAACTGGTCCAGGCCTTGCGGAAGCGTTTTAACCCCGGTGACAGGCCCGTCCTGGGGGGAGGCGACCAAGGGCGGATTCGCCCATTTTTGCCCCTTGGGGCGAAAGTAAAGCGGCACTTTTGTCGATACCTTCCGTGGCCAATAAGCGTCTTATTGACAGTCCTTTGCGCTGCCTGCGACGCCCCAAATCGGCCTGCTGTGCCTGCGTGGCAAACCATAACGGCTCCTGCTGCGTATGCTTAGAAAGGATAGACAACGTGGTTTGACATCATCGGGGGCGACCGTACAATGGGTGGTTCTTGTGGTACACACTACACGCGAGTTAGGGATATGGCATGTTTGAACGCTTTACGGACCGCGCACGGAAGGTAATGGCCCTGGCCAACCAAGAGGCCCAGCGCTTTAATCACGAGTACATCGGCACCGAGCACATCCTCCTCGGCCTGGTCAAGGAGGGCAGCGGCGTCGGCGCCAACGTGCTCAAGAATCTGGACGTGGACATTAAGAAGCTGCGTCTCGAGATCGAAAAACTCGTCAAGAGCGGCCCCGACATGGTGACGATGGGCAAGCTGCCCCAGACCCCGCGGGCCAAGAAGGTCATCGAGTATGCGATCGAGGAGGCACGGGCCCTGAATCATAACTACGTGGGCACCGAGCACATTCTGCTGGGTCTGCTGCGGGAGACCGAGGGCATCGCCGCCCAGGTGTTGATGAACTTGGGGCTCAAGCTGGAGGACGTTCGTCAGGAGGTGTTGAACCTGCTGGGGGCGGGGGTGGACACCAGTTACCAGAACATGGGCATGAAGGCCGCCTCGCCCGGGGCTCAGAAGGGCAAGAGCAAGACGCCGGCGCTGGACAGTTTCGGTCGTGATTTGACCGAACTGGCCGACCGCCACGAGTTGGATCCGGTCATCGGGCGGATCAACGAGATCGAGCGGCTGGTGCAGATTCTCTGCCGACGGACGAAGAACAACCCCGTCCTGCTGGGCGAGGCCGGCGTGGGCAAGACCGCCATCGTGGAGGGTCTGGCCCAGCGGATCGTCGATCACGAGGTGCCGGAGATCCTCAAGGAGAAGCGGTTGGTCGTGCTCGATCTGGCGCTGATGGTGGCCGGCACGAAGTACCGTGGCCAGTTTGAGGAGCGGATCAAGGCGGTCATCAATGAGGTTCGCCGGGCCGGCAACGTGATTCTCTTCGTCGACGAGCTGCACACGCTGGTCGGGGCCGGCGGCGCGGAGGGGGCGATCGACGCCTCCAACGTGCTCAAGCCCGCTTTGGCCCGCGGCGAGGTGCAGTGCATCGGGGCGACGACCTACGACGAGTACCGCAAGTACATCGAGAAGGACGCCGCCCTGGAGCGGCGGTTCCAGACCATACCGGTTGAGCCGCCCACCAAGGAAGAGGCCGTGGCTATCCTGAAGGGTCTGCGGGATCGCTATGAGGCCCACCACAAGGTCCGGTTCACCGATGAGGCCCTGTACGCGGCGGTCGAGCTGTCGGTGCGATACGTGTCCGGGCGGTGTCTGCCGGACAAGGCGATTGACGTGATCGACGAGGCGGGGGCCCGCGTGCGGCTCAAGAACATGACGCCGCCGCCGGACCTGGCGCAGATCGAGGCCCGGATTGAAAAGCTCCAGGCCGAGAAAGATGAGGCCGTTCGGAGCGCCGATTACGAGCGGGCCGCGGCCCTGCGGGATGAGGCGCAAAAGCTGCTCGATGAGAAGGCCGAACTGCAGCGGCAGTGGCAGGCCGACAGCGGCGAGATCGTCGGCGAGGTGGATGGCGAGGTGATCGCCGAGGTCGTCAGCAAGATGACGGGCATTCCGTTGACCCGGCTGGAGAAACAGGAGGCCCAGCGGCTGCTGGAGCTCGAGGACGAGCTGCACAAGACGGTCGTCTCGCAGCACGAAGCGATCAACGCCGTCGCCAAGGCGGTGCGTCGCAGCCGAAGCGGCCTGAAGGACCCGAACCGGCCGATGGGCAGCTTCATTTTCATCGGCCCCAGCGGCGTGGGTAAGACGCTGCTCGCCCGCGCCTTGGCCGAGTTCATGTTCGGCGATGCCGATGCGCTCATCCAAATCGACATGAGCGAGTATATGGAAAAGCACAACGTCAGCCGGCTGGTGGGCGCGCCGCCCGGCTACGTGGGCTACGAAGAGGGCGGCCAACTCACCGAGCGGATCCGTCGCCGGCCCTACGCGGTGCTGCTGCTCGATGAGATCGAAAAGGCGCACCCCGATGTATACAACATGCTGCTGCAGATCATGGAGGAAGGGCGGCTGACCGACTCGTTCGGGCGGCACGTCGACTTCCGCAACGTGATTCTGATCATGACCAGCAACATCGGTGCCGACCTGATCAAGAACCAGTCCGGTTTCGGTTTCGGCAAGCGCACCGAGCAGGCCAATTACGAGAAGATGAAGGAACTGCTCGACAAGGAGATCGAGCGGCACTTCCGGCCCGAGTTCCTCAACCGGCTGGATGCCAAGATCGTCTTCCGCGCCCTGACGCGGGAGGACCTGCAGACGATCGTTGAATACGAGCTCAACAAAGTGTTCAAGCGGCTGGTGGAGCACGGCCTGCACCTGGAGCTCAACGATGCGGCCAAGGAGTTCCTCATCGACAAGGGATTCAACCCCGAGTTCGGGGCGCGGCCGCTGCGGCGGGCCATCGAGCATTACATCGAGGACCCGCTCAGCGAGCGGATGCTCCGCGGCGAGTTCAAGGACAAGAATGTCATCAAGATCACCGTGCAGGAGGAGGACGCCCTGCGATTCGAGGGCGTGCGGGATGACTCGGCCACGGAGAAGACCGAGGCCGTACTGCACTCCGAATCCTGAGTCCAGGATCATGTCACAGATCGAAACGGCGGGTCATTATGGCCCGCCGTTTTTTCTTTCCACCCGTCTCCTCGATGGGCCATCCTCCCCGCGAACATGGATTTTCGGCGGATTTGGCGTAACCGAAGGGCCCGCCGGGCTACTATCCCCTCAGAAGAGCAGGGAAGCAGGAATTGTCAGAGGGCAGGGCCATGAACGCGAGCCTATTGAAATCCGAACAGTTTTCCGAAGAATTGTACTTCATGTTGATGACATCGTCGCTGCGGGACCGGGTGCGGGCGTTGGGCGCCCGGCACGGCCTGGAGGGCCGGGCCTTGCGGAGCGAGATTCTCAGCGTGGGCGAGCCCGTTACGCGGCGTATCGAAATCTCGATGCGGGACGGTGGCGCCCCGTCGGTCCGGCGGGCATGAGGCCATGACGGCATACCGGTGCGAGGGACGGGCAATCCTGGTAGAATACAGAGGCCGGATCGTTTGAGACGCATCGAGACTATCTTCGTGAGTGAGGGTCCTATGGAGTACCGAGGGGTTGTGTTGACGGCTGCGCTGCTGATTCTGGTCGGCGGTGGTGCCTTGCGTGCGGAGGTCCAGGTCACGGTCGGGCACCACCCTCCCGGCGAGGCGACGGCCGAGTTCCGTTTCGAGAAGATGCCTTGCCCGTCCCGGAATGATGCCGCCACGGAGGCGGCCTTCGTTGTGATCGACGGCGGCGGGGATCGCAATGGGGGCCCCCTGGACCGGCTCCGTGATGGCAAGGTCCCCACGGAGGAAGACCAGCCGGCCGAGAACTTCTTCTTTGCCGCCGGGACCGCGGGCGGACGCCTTCGGATCGACTTGGGCCAGGTGATCGACGTCGCGCAGGTCAACACCTATTCATGGCACCCGAACACGCGGGGGCCGCAGGTGTATACGTTGTATCTGGCCGACGGCAATGTCGAAGGATTCAATTCCATTCCCCAGGCAGGGGTTGACCCGGGCGCGTGCGGCTGGACGCGTATTGCGGCGGTCGACACACGGCCCACGCAAGGGCGGGGCGGCGGACAATATGCGGTCAGCATCTTGGATTCGACCGGCGTGCTCGGCCGGGCCCGTTACGTGTTGTTCGATGTATCCCGCACCGAGGCCGACGACCCCTTCGGCAATACGTTCTACAGCGAGATCGATGTTGTAGCGGCCGATGCAGGCCCCGCGCTGCCTGCGGTGCCGGCGATTGAGCCCGCCGGCCCAATCCAGCAGCATACCGTTGAAACCGAAGACGGACGGTACCGGATCGTCATTGACACGACCGCGGCGCCCGACCTGACCGAGTGGGCCCGCGGTGAATTGGCCCCCGTGGTTCGACAGTGGTATCCGAGAATCGTGGACATGCTGCCGAGCGAGGGATACCAGGCCCCGACGCAGCTCAGCATCGTCTTCCGGGACATGCAGGGCGTGGCGGCCACGAGCGGAACCCGCGTGCACTGCGCCGCCCGGTGGTTCCGCGGACAATTGAAGGGCGAGGCCAAGGGCGCCGTCGTGCACGAGCTGGTGCACGTGGTCCAGCAGTATGGTCTGGCCCGACGCGCCAACCGCAACGCGACCCGGACGCCCGGTTGGTTGGTCGAGGGCATCGCCGACTACATTCGCTGGTTCCTCTACGAACCCGAGACGCGCGGCGCTGAGATCTCGGCCGCCGGACTGTCGCGGGCGCGCTACGATGCCAGCTACCGTGTGTCGGCCAATTTCATCAACTGGGTGGTTGAGAACCACGATAAGGACCTGGTTCGCAAGCTCAACGCCGCGGCACGACAGGGCCGCTACAGCGACGCGTTGTGGAAAGAATACACTGGCCACACTGTCGAGGAACTCGGCGAGCAGTGGAAACAAAGCCTGGCGGACCGGCTCAATCGTTCAGCGGGATGAGCATTTCCGACGGTGTCAGATGATCTTCACCACCCCGTCCGCGACGGTCAGACGCCCCTGTGCGAACAGGCGGATCGCATCGGGATAGGCGATGCACTCTTGCTCGAAGACGCGGGCGGCGAGCGTATCGGGTGTGTCATTTTCCAGCACGGAGCAGGTCCGCTGGACGATGATCGGCCCGGCATCGTACTCATTGTTGGCGAAGTGCACCGTGCAGCCGCTGACTTTGCAGCCGGCCTTGAGCACCGCCTCGTGCACGTGGTGGCCCCACATGCCCTGGCCGCCGAAGCTGGGCAGCAGCGCCGGGTGAATATTCATGACCCGGTTCTCATAGGCCTTGGGAATGTGCCACAGACACAGCCAGCCAGCCTGAACGACCAGGTCGACCTTGGCGGCATCAAGCACCTCGACGATGCGCCGGCTGAATGCCTCGACGTCGGCAAAATCCTTCCGGCGGACGATGACCGGTTCGACGCCGATCCGCCGGGCCCGCTCGACGCCCGTCACCTGTGAGCGGCTGCTGATGACGACGGCAATCTCGGCGTTCAGCCGACCGGCCTGCATCTCCTTGTGAAGGTTGACCATCGTCGTGCCGCCGCCGCTGATGAGCACACCCAGCCGCAAGTGCCGTCCGAGACGGTCGGGATTAGATCCCTGGGGTTCAAGGGCGACGTCGCCCTGGCGGTCCATCGCCTGGTTGGCCAGCTTGTCGGCCTGGCGGTTCTGCTCGCGGGGAACGTGCCGCACCTGCCAGCGGCCGAACCCGGCCAACTCCTGCATGACGGCGGCGAAGAGGGGTTGCAGGTTCTCGCTCTTGACGCGGTAGCGACCGGCGATCTGCCGGGCCATCAACTCGCTGTCGGTACAGACCTCGATGCTCTCAGCGCCGTGGTCCCGGGCGGCCCGGAGGCCCCGCAGCAGGGCCTCGTACTCGGCGACGTTGTTGGTCATGCGCCCGAGAAAGAAGCCGCGACCGTCAATCACGGTTCCTCGGTTATCGGTCAGGATGTAAGCCCCGCCGGCCGGTCCCGGATTGCCCCGGCTGCCGCCGTCGGTCTGGAGCTTCATGTGGCCGGCCATGAGAAGACTCCCAGAAGGTATGCGTTCACGTATGGGCCGTGGGTTGCTGCCGGACCCGGTCTACGGTCTACAGGTCGTCGGTCTTCAGCACCAGAATCCGCGTGCAACTGCCGCAGCGGATGATCTCATCCTTGGTCATGAGCTGGTTGACGGTTTCGGCCGTCAGACCCATATAGCATCCCCCGCAACTGTAGGCCTCGACGCTTTCGTTGGCCTGTTCGACCGTGGCGAGGGCCTCGCCGTCATAGGTGTCGGCCACGCGTTTGAAGATTTGCAGGGCGTCCGCGGGCACATGCCTGGCGGCCTCGTCCCACTCGACCTGAATCTGCTCGATCTGCCGCTCGTATTCCTTGGCCTGGACTTCGCCCTCTCGCCGGACCTCCTCCAGGCGCTGTTTCTGCTCGGCGATGCGGGCCTGGATGTCCTTGCACTCGGCCTCGTCGGTCTCGATGTTCTTCATCAGGTCGAGGATCTGGCTTTCGACCTTGGAGTTGTCGGCCTTGGCGGTGTTGAGCTCGCTGAGAATGGCGGAGTACTCCTTGTTGCTCTTGGCCACGTTGAGGGCGGCGCGGAGGCGAGCCACCTTGCCGTCCCGGTCCTTGAGCTCCAACTCCAGACGGTCCGCCTGGACACGCGTCAGTTTGATCTCTTCTTGCTTCGCCTCCAGCTCGCTTTGCAGCGTTCGAACCTGATTCTCCTGGAACAGAATCCTGCGTCGGCAACGGGCCAGTTTTCCCTTCACCGCACGCAGACGGTTCTCCACGCTCTGCAGCCTGATCAGCCCTTGCAGCACCGGTCCCATTCGAGACTCCCTATATTCTCTTTTCAAGGCTCCCGAGGATGGGAGAAACAACGATTATCGACGAAGCCGTCCGGCCCGCAACAAAAAATCTCGCGGTTTGCGGATCTCTTTGTGACATACCCCTCCGGCGGTGGGGTACGTCCGGGCCAACGCTCCCGGGACCGCCGCTTGTCGGGTGGAAAGTGTGGACCGGGACGGGATTTGTGCAAGGAGGGGGCCGGCGTGGTGCGTCTTTAGGGCGGAGGACTAGCGGTGAGGTGGTGCGCCGACAAGTCGGGGGGCGGGAGCTTGCCGGAGACGCGCCCGGCAGATCAGGGCTGCTGGGTTTGGAAGGAATTTCTGGCCGCTGCGGGCGAAGCGTGTATAATAACGGACTATGGTTTGAACGGACACGTGTTGGAATCTGGATGACTTTAGGAGAGGAAAACCATGGGTAGACCCGTAACACTCTTCACCGGACAGTGGGCCGACCTTTCACTCAAGGACTTGGCCAAGAAGGCGGCCGAATGGGGTTACGACGGCCTGGAGCTGGCGTGCTGGGGCGATCACATGGACGTCTTCAAGGCGGCGACGGACAAGAAGTACTGCGACCAGCAGCGCAAGATTCTTGAGGACAACGGGCTGAACGTCTGGGCGATCAGCAACCATCTGGCCGGCCAGTTGGTCTGCGACGTTCTCGATCCGCGGCACGACATGTTCATCCCCAAGGAGTTGCACGGGGCCAAGGTGGACCCGGAGAAGAAGCGGGCCTGGGCCATCGAGGCGATGAAAAACAGCGCCCGGGCGGCCAAGAACCTGGGGATCAAAGTGGTCAACGGCTTCACGGGGTCGAGCATCTGGCAGTACATTTACAGTTTTCCGCCGGCCAGCGACGCGATGATCGAGGCGGGGTTCAAGGATTTCGCGGACAAGTGGAATCCGATTCTGGACGTGTTCGACGAGTGCGGCGTGCGGTTTGCGCTGGAGGTGCACCCGACGGAGATCGCGTTTGACATCGTGACGGCCAAACGGGCCCTGGAGGCGGTGGACCGTCGCGAGGCGTTCGGCTTCAACTTCGATCCGAGCCACCTGCACTGGCAGATGGTGGACCCGGTGCGGTTCATCCGCGAGTTTCCGGATCGCATCTACCACGTGCACATGAAGGACGCGGCGCTGCAGCTGGACGGCTACAGTGGCATCCTGGCGTCGCACCTGAATTTCGGCAAGCAGGAACGCGGCTGGGACTTCCGCTCGCTCGGACACGGCGGGGTGGACTTCGAGGAGGTCATCCGGGCCCTGAACCACGTCGGGTACGCCGGACCGCTCAGCGTGGAGTGGGAAGACTGTGGCATGGACCGGGAGCACGGCGCGCAAGAGGCGTGCGAGTTTGTGAAGAACGTGGATTTCGCCCCGTCGACGCACGTGTTCGATGAGGCGTTCGACAAGTAGCCAGGTTGTGAAGCCGGCCGCTGCGGCGGTCTGGGCCCGACAGTCGGCGCAGGGAGGTGACGGGTTCGTCACCCCCGTTGCCGTTTGGACCGGGCGCTAAATGAGGGCTCGCCGGATCACCCCACCTGGCGGGACAACGGGAGTATGTTGCGGATGGTCATTCAGTCGAAGGCCGGTGAACAGGGCAACCGGGGATGGCGCTGGCGCCTCTTTGTGTCGGATCGCCCCGCCGGTGGCTGTCTGCCATCCGTTCGGGTTGTTACAACAAGGGTCGCCTCGCCGTCATGCGGGCGACCCTTCGCTCTTTAACTGAGGACGACGGCGGCTTTGTGGTTTCGATGGGCAGGTCTCGCCGTGGATTGCGGGACCGCCTCCCCGAACTACGGAGTCGGCGCGTCGGGCCGGCGGTGGGTGACCCGGCGGTGGTGAGAATCAACACGTAAGAAAGGCAGGCAGGTATGAATCGGCGGCGGTTTCTCAAGAGTGCCGCCGCGGGCGTCGGGCTCGCGGCGTTTCCGTATATGGTTCCTCGCAGTGTGCTGGGGGCCGAGGCCCCCAGTGAGCGAATCGTGCTGGGCTTCATCGGGTGCGGCAAGCAGAGTGTGCATTTGCTGCGCACCTTCCTGAATTCGCGCGGCACGCAGGTCGTCGCGAATTGCGACGTGGACCGTCTCAAGCTGGATCGCAACATGAAAATCACCACGGATCACTACGCGGGCAAAGGGTCGGGCGACGCGGGGGTTAAGGCGTACGGAGACTTTCGCGAGCTGCTGGCGCGGGAGGATATCGACGCCGTGGTGATCTCCACGCCGGACCACTGGCACGGGCTGACCACGGTGTATGCGGCGCGGGCCGGCAAGGACGTGTACTGCGAGAAGCCGCTGGCCCACAACATTCTGGAGGGCCAGGCGATGGTTCGCGCCGTCCGCCGATACGACCGGGTGTTTCAGACCGGTTCGATGCAGCGGTCGGATGACAAGTTCCGCCACGCCTGCGAGCTGGTGCGCAACGGTTACATCGGGGATATCACGAAGGTGGTCGTCAACGTGGGCGGCCCGCCCAAGGCGTGCGACCTGCCGGGTATGCCGACGCCGGAGTATCTCGACTGGGAGATGTGGAACGGGCCGGCGCCGGCGCGGCCTTATCATTCCGAACTCAGCCCGCACATCAGTGTGGACATCTTCCCGCACTGGCGCAGCTACAAGGAGTATGGCGGCGGGGGCATGACCGACTGGGGGGCGCATCATTTCGACATCGCGCAATGGGGCCTGGGTATGGACCGCAATGGGCCGGTCGAGGTCATTCCGCCCGACGGCGGGGACGTCAAGGTGCTGACCTATCGATACGCCAACGGGGTGACGATGGTCCGGGCCGGCTCCGAAGAGGGGCACGGCAACGTCAACGGCGTGCTGTTCATCGGCACGAAGGGCAAGGTGGAGGTGAATCGCGGCTATCTGAAGACCTGGCCGGAGGAGCTGGCCCGGCAAAAGATCGGCCCCAGTGAAATCAAGCTGTACGAGAGTCGCAACCATTACGTCGATTGGCTCGATGCGATTCGGGCCCGGCGCCAGCCGATCTGCGACGTGGAGATCGGCCATAGCACGGTGGTGGTCTGTCTGATGGGCAACATCGCCTATGAGCTCAAGCGGCCCTTGCGGTTCGACCAGCGTCGCCAGCGGTTCATCGGCGATCCGGAGGCAAACCGGCTGATGGGGCGGACGATGCGAAGTCCCTGGCGGATCTAGGCATTGTGGGTGGCGAGGGCGTATCCACGTCGTTGCAGGAAAGGCATGATGGGCCGGTCCGAACGGTGAAACGCCGAGTCGTCGGCAGGCGGAAGGAAAGGGTTATAAGGATGAAGATAAGTAGAGTTTGGTGGATCGTGTTGGTCGTGGCCTGGCCGTTGGTGTCCGCATTGGGGGCCGACGATGACGGCTGGATTTCGCTGTTCAACGGCAAAGACCTGACCGGCTGGAAGAAGGCCACGGAAAATCCGGACACCATCCGCGTGGAAAACGGGATGATCGTGGTGAATGGCCCGCGCTGCCACCTGTTCTACGAGGGGCCGGTGTGCAACGCGGACTTCACCGATTTTGAGTTTGAGGCGGAGGTGTACACGCATCCGGGGTCGAACAGCGGGATCTACTTCCATACGCGTTACCAGGAATCGGGCTGGCCGGCCTACGGCTACGAGAGCCAGGTCAACCAGACGCACGCCGACCCGCAGAAGAGCGGCGGGTTGTACGATGCGGCCAAGGTCAACCCCTCGCCGGCCAAGGATGAACAGTGGTACACGCACCGGATTCGGGTGCAGGGCAAGCACGTGGAGGTGTGGATCGCCGGCCAGAAGGTGGTGGATTACGTCGAGCCGGACGATGTCAACTTCCCCGGCTGGCCGAACCGCCGGCTCTCGCACGGCACGTTTGCCCTGCAGGGACACGACCCCGGCAGCACGGTCTATTTCCGCAACATCCGGGTCAAGCCCTTATCGCCCTGCGATGACGGGTGGATTTCGTTGTTCAACGGCAAGGACCTGACCGGTTGGAAGAAGGCCGTCGAGAACCCGCAGACCTTCCGCGTGGAGGATGGGGCGATCGTGGCCAACGGCAACCGCTGCCATTTGTTCTACGACGGTCCCGTGCAGAACGCCCACTTCCGGAACTTCGAATACAAGGTCGAGGTGATGACCCGGCCCAACAGCAATGGCGGGCTGTATTTTCACACGCGGTACCAGAAGCGGGGCTGGCCGGACTGGGGCTTCGAGGTGCAGGTCAACAACAGTTACGGACCTGACCCGCGCAAGACGGGCAGCCTCTACCAGGTCGTGGACCTGATGAATAAGAAGCTCGTGGACGATAACGTGTGGTTCACGGAGCATGTCATCGTCCGCAATCGCGAGGTCATCGTCAAGGTCAACGACCAGGAGGTCGTCTACTGGCTGCAGCCGGACGATTGGCGCCAGGAGAAGCGGCGGCTCAACGGCGGCACGTTCGCCCTGCAGGGACATGACCCGGGCAGCACGGTGTACTACAAGAACATCCGCGTCAAGCCGCTGGATCCCGACCCGGCTCTGCGGGGCCAGTGGGTGGACCTGTTTGACGGCAAGACGCTCAACGGCTGGACGCAACTGAACGGGACGGCCAAGTACGCCGTGGAGGATGGTGTCATCGTCGGCACCGCGGTGCAGGGCAGCCCCAACAGCTTCCTGTGCACGGATACGTTCTACGGCGACTTCCTGCTGGAGTTCGAGGTCAAGGTCGATTCGAGCCTGAACAGCGGCGTCCAGGTCCGCAGCAACAGCTACCGCGGCTACCAGAATGGACGCGTCCACGGCTATCAGGTGGAGATCGCCAC
>DSDH01000713.1 GCA_011055475.1 Phycisphaerales bacterium
CTCAACTACGTCTACGACCCCACGCAGGTCAAAGGCACCGTGATGCTCAAGGTGCACGACGGCAAGATCAAGGTCAAGGACACCTACGCCCTGCTCGAATCCGTTCTCAAGTTCAAGGGTCTGGTCATGACCCGTCGGGGCAACCTGGTGACGATCATCCGCGAGGCCGAGGCGCTCAAGTATGATCCGGCCATCATCACGCCGGATCGGCCCATCCAGCCCGGCGACATCATTGTCACCGGCGTGATGCAGCTCGAGAACATCACGACGCAGACCGCCGAGAACATGCTCAAAAGCATGCAGCTTGGCCTGGGCTTCAATTCGATTCCGGAGACACAGACGCTGATCGTCACCGACTACGCCTACCGCATGCGGCGCATCCAGGAGATCATCGACCTGGTCGACGTCTCCGGGCAGCAACGGCGTATCACGTCACGCACGCTCAAGTACACGGTCGCCAGCAAGCTGGCGCCCAAGGTCCAGACCCTGGCCGGTTTTCTCGATACGGTCCAGGTGACCGTCAGCGAAGCCCCCGCGGCCCCCACGCCCCCGACGCCGGCCCAGGCGCGGACCACTGCGGCCCGCCCGGCGACACCCGCACGACCGACGCCCGCCGCCGCCGCACAAGCGCAGGCCGCCGACACCGTGCATCTGGACACCGACGATCGCACCAACCGCATTTTCATGATCGGGCTGGAGGACAAGGTCAAGGTCGTGGAAGGACTGATCGACCAGCTCGACGTGCCGGGCCAGAGCCTGCGCACCATCCGCGAATACGAGATTCAATACATCGACACCAGTGAGGTCGTGAACGCCCTCTACGAGCTGGGCGTGATCAGCACGCGGCCGGAAACCACCGCCCCGGTGGGCACGCTGCGTTCGACACCCTCGCGGACGCCGACCCCGAGCCGACCGCGGCCTTCCGCCGCCGAAGAGACCGCCTCGCCGGACGATCCGCTCATCTCCGTCCGTCAGGCGACGAATTCGCTGTTGATTAACGCCACCGAGGAGCAGCACGCCGAGATCGCCATGGTCATCGCTCACGTCGACACCGAGCAGACCGACAGCCGCACGATCAAGGAATACGAAATCCAGCACGTCGATGCCGCCGAGATCATCAACACCCTCTCGGAACTCGGTTTTCTTCAGCCCGCGACGCGCGGCATGACCGGCACGTCCGGCACGACACGGACCACGCCGGCGCGCACCACCACCCCGCCACGGCCCACGCAGCCGGGCGCCAACCCACAGGCCCCCGCTCAGGCCGCCCCGGCGCCGCCGCCGGCCACCGGCGGCGGCGAGCCGGCCACCGCGCAGGACATCGTGGCCGATTATCCGCAGATCGCCGTTCTGGAGGCCACCAACTCGCTGCTGGTCAGCGCCACGCCGCGGCAGCACGCCGCCATCGCGCTGATCATCTCGCACGTGGACCGCGAGCTGGATCAGGTCAGCACGCCGTTTGTGGTGTACGCCCTGGAGAACCAGGACCCTGAGGAACTGGCGGGCACGCTCGGCGAACTGGTCAACGCCCAGATCCGCGCCCAAGCGGCACAGGCCGGGGGGGCCGCAGCCGGCGGCGCCGCGGCCGCCCGAGACCCCCGGATCCAGACCCGCACCACACCCGGCGCGGGCCGACGCAGCGACGACTTCGACATCACGATCGTGCCCGACAAGGCCACCTACTCGCTGGTCGTCTACGCCAACAAGAAGAACCAGCAGTGGATCAGCGAGCTCATCAAGCAGCTCGACAACTATCGGCCTCAGGTTCTGCTGGACGTCACCCTTGTCGAGATTACCAGACAAGACGATTTCAGTTATGACCTGAATCTGATCAGCAGTATTCCCGACCTGGCCTACACCAGCGGCTTGACCGGCAGTATCAGTGGGGGCACGAGGGTCGGAGATATTTTGGACCTGCTCAGTGCGGCCCCCGACCGTAATGAGTTCATCGACCTCCAGTCCAACTCCGGCAATTTCACCGGCTTTTACGGGGACAACAAAATCCAGGCGCTGTTCACAGCCATTCAGACCAAGAAGTACGGGCGCATCCTGGCCAAGCCCAAGCTGCTCGTCGATGACAACCAGGAGGGCACGATCGAGACGAAGACCACGACGTACATCACACGCACCCGCAGCAGCACCCAGGTGCCGGATACCGGGGCACCGTTTACCACCACGGACACGACGTTCGAGCCCTACGACGCCAGTATCAGTCTGGCGATCGAGCCGCACATCAGTCAGGGCGACAACCTCCGGTTGCGAATCACCTTGTCACGTTCGGACTTCCTCAACCTGGACCCGAGCAGCGAGAAACCCCCGAACCAAGCCATCAGCGACGTACAGACCGTCGTGACCGTGCCCAACAATTCGACCATCATCCTGGGCGGCATGGACAAGGTCAATCAGTCCAGGGGCGGCGATAAAGTGCCGATTCTGGGCGATATCCCGCTGTTGGGCGGTCTGTTCCGCAGCGCGAGCAATACCAGCGACCAGAGCAAACTGTACATCTTCATCAAGGCCCACATCCTGCGGCCGGGCAATCGCGCCGAAGGGCGTGACGATCTGGTGCGCATCTCCGAACGAAACCGGGCGGAGTTTGAAAAGGCCGAGGACCAGATGCAGAAATACGAGGACTGGCCGGGGATCAAGCCCAAGCCGATGGACCCGCTCCGTGTCCTGGAAGAAGACATTGAGAGAGTCGGCGAGACCGTTGTGCCCGGCCAGGATAACGGCCAATGAGAGACCTGCTCATCCAGACCGCCGAACGCACGGGCATTCTGAATGCCGAGGCCCTGGCGTCCTACTTCCGGGCCCACGCGGACGATCCGCGCCGCGCCGATGAGCTGCTCCTGGCCGCACCCGAGTTCACCGAGGACATGTCCCTGCGGCTCCTGGCCGAGTGCCTCGGCATGGAGTACCTGCCGGAGATTCCACCGGACGCCGTGCCCAAGGACTTCATCGAACGGGTGCCGGCCACCTACGCCCAGCATCACTACCTGATCGGCCTGCGACGGGCGGAGGTCGAGGCCGACGGCGAGATGACCGTGGCCATCGCCAACCCGCTCAACACCAGCGTGCTGGACAACGTCTCGAAGATGCTGGCCTGCCCCGTGCGGCCGGCGGTCAGCACGCGGGCGGCCATCACCGCCGCCATCGACGTCGCCTACGAACAGAAGAGCTCGGTCATCGAGGAGGTGGCCGAGGAGCTCGACAGCCAGAACCTCGACGCCCTGGCCGACGAGGTGGCCCTGTCCGACGACCTGCTGGACGTGGTCAACCGCCCGCCGGTCATCCGCCTGGTGAACGACATCCTCTTCCGCGCGTTGCAGATGCGGGCCAGCGACATCCACGTGCATCCCTACGAATCCAAGATCCAGATCCGCTACCGCATCGACGGCATCCTCTACGACACGCTCACGCTCAGCCGCAACGTGCTGTCGCTGATCATCTCGCGGATCAAGGTCATGGCCGGGATGGACATCGCCGAGCGGCGCATGCCGCAGGACGGCCGCTGCAGCGTCCGGCTGGGGCAACGCGAGATCGACCTGCGGGTCAGCACCGTGCCCACCAGCTACGGCGAGCGGGCCGTGCTGCGTATCCTGGACAAGAGCACGGGCCTGTTCACGCTCGATCAGCTCGGCCTGTCGCGGGAGGACCGCGACAGCTTCGACAAGATCATCAACCGGTCCCACGGCGTGATCTTCGTGACGGGACCGACCGGCAGTGGAAAGAGCACCACGCTCTACGCGTGCCTGAACCGCATCGATTCGGTGCAGAAAAATGTGATGACCATCGAGGACCCCATCGAGTACCAGCTCGGCGGGATCAGCCAGATGCAGGTCTCGCCCAAGAAGGGCATGAACTTCGTCAATGCCCTGCGGCACGTGCTGCGGCAGGATCCCGACGTGATCATGGTCGGCGAGGTTCGCGACCAGGAGACCGCCGCGATGGCCATTCAGTCCTCGCTCACGGGGCACCTGGTCTTCAGCACGCTGCACACCAATGACGCCGCCGGGGCCATCAGCCGGCTGCTGGACTTCGGCGTCGAGCCGTATCTGGTCAGCTCTTCGCTCATCGCCGTCCTGGCCCAGCGGCTGGTCCGCCGCATCTGCCCGGACTGCAAGCAGCCGTATCAACCCAAGCCGCAGGAGTTGCACGAGATCGGCATCGACGAGGCGGGCCCCGACGCCACCTTTTACGTCGGCTCCGGCTGTGACAAGTGCTACAACACCGGCTACCGCGGCCGGGTCGGCATTTTCGAGCTCATGCTCATCAACGATGACATCCGTGAGATGATCTACCAGAAGCAAAGCGCCGGGGCCATCAAGAAACGGGCCCTGGACATGGGGATGAAGACCCTGCGCATGGACGGCGCGCGGAAGGCCCTCAGCGGGAGGACCACCGTCTCGGAGGTGTTGCGCGTCACCCAATCGGACCAGATGTGACACATGCCGGCGCCCGGCGGCCGGCGGGACGACCAGAAACAGGAACACGACCGTGCCGCGATTCGCCTACATCGCAATCGACCATCGCCGCAAGACGGCCAAGGGGACGCTTACCGCAGAGAGCGCCTACGCCGCCCGAAAGCACCTGCGCACCAAGGGACTGCATGCCACGCAGGTCAAGGAGGTGGCGTTCGAGGATGAGAAACGCAGCCTGGGGTCGCTGCTGCGCCGTCGATCCGGTCGGCTGATCGCCGAATTCACCACGCAACTGGCCACGATGCTCGGCGCGGGGATCAAGCTCACCGAAGCCCTGGGCGTGCTCGCCCAGCAGATCACCGACCCCCGATTCCGCAGCGCCGTCACGGACATCCGCGACCGCGTCGTCACGGGCGAGTCGTTCGCCGACGCCCTGACCGAGTACGCCGACTACTTCGACGTGATCTATATCGCCATGATTCGCGTCGGCGAGGTGACCGGGACCCTGCCGCAGAGTCTGAACAAGATGGCCGCGTTCATGGACAAGCGACAGCGGCTCGAAGCCAAGATGACCACGGCCATGGTGTACCCGGTGTTCCTGCTGGTCATGTGCGTTCTCGTGTCCATCTTCCTGACGATCATGGTCATCCCCCGCATCGCCGAGCAGATGACCAAGACCGGCCAGCAATTGCCATGGATCACCCGGGCCCTGGTCGCCGTCAGCGACGTGCTGACCAACGTGGGCTACGTCATCGCGATTCTCGCCGGGTTCCTGGCGGTCAGCTACGGCATCCGCCGATTCCTGCGGACCCGCCGCGGCGCGTACCTGCGTGACCGCTTTCTGTTGTCGCTGCCGATGGTGGGCCCGCTGCTCAAGCAGCGGATCGTGGCCCGGTTTGCCTCGACATTGTCCACCTTGCTGGGGTCGGGACTGAGCATGGCCGACTCGCTGAAGGTCGTCGCCGAGGTCACCGGCAACATCATCATGGCCGACGCCGTCCGGCTGGCCCGCGAGCGCATCCTCTCCGGCGCGGATATCGCCACGCCGTTGCGGGAAAGCGGCGTCATCGACCCGACCATCGCGCACATGGTCACCGTCGGCGAGCGCAGCGGCGAGCTGGGCCCGATGCTCCAGCATATCAGCGAGAATCTCGAATCCTCGTCCGACGTCGTGATCGATCGCCTCAGCGCCATTCTGGAACCTTTTATCATTCTGCTCATGGCCGGACTGGTGGGCCTCATCGCCTTTGCGGCGCTGCTGCCGATCATCAAGTACAGCTCCGGCCAATTTGGATAGTCGCCGATTCTCTGAGGAAAGGAGACATCATGAACAACCAAATCCGTCGCCGATACGGTTTTACGCTGGTCGAAGTCATGGCCGTTCTGCTCATCGTCGGGCTGCTGGCCGGCCTGGCCATTCAGAACTTCATGGGCCAGACCGACCGCGCCAAGCAGAAGGCCACCCAAGCGAAGCTGCGCATGCTTCACCAGGCGGTCAACCTGTTCAAGCTCGACACGGGGCGGTACCCCACCGAGGAAGAAGGGCTGCTGGCGCTGATCGAACAACCCAGCGACGTCGAGAACTGGCAGCCCGGCGGCTACCTGGAGACCACGTCGGTCCCCCAGGACGCCTGGAACCGGGACTTCATCTACCAGCTCAACCCCGACAGCGGAAAGCCTTTCGTGATCATCAGCCTCGGCGCCGACGGCCAGGAAGAAGGGGAGGGCTATGACAAGGACTTGTACAGCACGGACTAGGCCCCGGGCGCCCGTCCTGCCGGTTTGGCGTCTGCACCGTCGGTCTGCGCCGGCCGGCATGTTCTACATCGAGATCATGGCCATCGTGGCCATGGTCGCCATGCTCGTGGGTATCGCGACGATCAACCTCGTGCCCAAGGCGCTGCGCAGCCGGTTTGATCAACAGGCCCAGGAGTTCATTAATACGCTTAAAATGGCCCACAACGCCGCCTCCCAGAGCGATCGTCGCTACGCGGTCCTGCTCGATCTCGATGAGGGCACCTATACGCTGCAGCCGTTCGTCGCCCTCGACGCCGACGCCATCCCGGTGACGGAGGAGACCATTATCACCGGACGCTTCACGGAGGATTTCCGGCTGGATTACGTGCGGTTCGACGACGGCAAGGACACCCGGTACGTGGAAACCAACGCCGTCGAGGTGTACCGCGTGTGGCTGCTGGCCAGTCAGAGCGGCTGGCAAAACTCCATCCAGATCGGCGTGCTCGACCGCGAGGACAACCCGTACACCATCGTCGTCAACCGTCTCAGCGGCGTGATCACCATGTACGAAGGCGAATACCAGATTCCCGAACCCGTCGATAATGTGCTCTTCTAGGACCATCCCGTTCAGCCCGACGTGCGCTCGCGGTCGCCGGCGTCCGGAGCGGGCGCCGCGCGCCTTCACCCTGATCGAGGTCGTCGCCGCGACGTTGGTCATGGCCGTCCTGGCCGGATCGGTGATGGTCATCGTGGACCGCTGTATCGCGGCGACTGCGAACATGGAGCTTCGCGCCCGGGCGTTCATCGTCGCCCGCGAGAACATGGAGCGCCTTCTGGGTGAAACCGGCGTGACGGAGAAGACCGAAATCGGACAGGATGAGCGAAATCCGGCCATCGTCTGGCAGACGGTCGTCGAGCCCTTCCATGAGCCGGCCACCGGCCGTATGTGGATTCGGGCCGTGTGTTCGGCCTCCTACGTCGACAGCCGCGACGAGACGCAAACGGTGACCCTGACCCACTGGCTGACGAGCCTGACCGACAAACAGATCGCACAGATCCAGAAGCAGCGAGATATCGAACAGCAATACATGGACATGCTCAGTGAGAACGATGAGCATCTCCAATGGCAGCAGGTCGTCCGCCACTATTTGACGGACCGTGGGATGGACGTGGCCGGATATGACCAGGTTCTCCTTCAGCAGAAGGCCGAAAAGGAGCGGTGGATTCAGGAGTACGAGTACGACCCGGACCTGTTCGACGAGCTGCTCCGCGAGATGTATCAGCGCGAACAGGACTGGCTCGCCGACCAAGGTTTTGACGCAGCCGATTTCGATCAATGGAAAGGCGACAACGCCGACGTCGTCGCCGAAATCTACAGTCGCCCCCCGATCTTCTATGGCGGGACCGGCGCCACCGCCTCGACCGGCGGCGCCACCCCCGGATCGGGTACCGGCTCGTCCGGCCAGACACCCGGATCGGGGTCCGACGGCACGTCGAGCGGCGCCCAGGATTCGAGCCGCGTGAGTCCGGAACTTCGCAAAGTGCTGCGAGAGGCCTTGGGCTGGTCGGATGAATTCATCGATCAAGTCTTCGGGGGAGGCGGATGACCATGTACCCGATGAACCGCCTATCCCGGTCGGCGCGGCCTGATCGCCGAGGCTTTACGCTCATCGAGGCCCTGACGGTGCTGATCATCGCGTCGATCCTGATGATCACCGCCGTCGAGGTCTACAGCCACGTGCGTCGCACGGCCGACACGCTTCACGCCCGCCTCGGCAAGGACCTGTTGTGCACCGAGGTGCTTCAGCGCATCGCCGAGGACCTCGACCGCCTCGCCCTGCCCGGCTTCGACACCACCGTGACCGTGCTCAATAAAAACAAGAACGGCTACAACGTCTCACAGCTCACCATCCTGAGCCAGTACTATGGAAACACGACCCGCCCCGAGGTCTACGAAAAGGTGATCTGGCAAACCGACTACGACCCGATGACCGACGCTCTGATCCTCTATCGTGCCCATCAGGGGCTTCGCCTGGAGGACCCCCTGCTTGACGTGGACGCGTCCGGTGCGCCTCGTGAGGACGTGCAGCGCTTCGTCCCCGTCGCCGACGGCATTACCTACTTCGAAATCCTCGTCCCCAGCGGTCAAAGTCTGGTCAACGCCTGGACGCAAAGCCGCCTGCCGAACGCCGTCGTCGTCTCGATGTCCACCGCCCTGCCCGTCCAAAACGATCTGGGCGAGTGGGTCATCCCCGAGACGGGCATCTACACCCGCACTATCGCCATTGACCGCACCCGGAACGTGCCGTTCCGATTCGTCGCAGGGGAGTTCGACCTCTCCGCACTGGACGCCCACGACCCGAACAGCCTTGAGCCGCTCGACGCCACGGATTCGACCGACGTGCCGACCGATGGGCGCGGCGCGTCCAATAGCGACGACGACATCCCCGCTGCGTCGCGAGTGCCACAGGAGGTACAGCAATGACGCACCGCGGGCCAAGCCACCGAATTCGACGAGGTCCTCGTCGCCGCGCGGGCGTGGTTCTGCTGTTCACGCTGATCGTCCTGACGGTGCTGGTGACGGTGGTCGCCATTCTCGCGTCGCGCATCGCCACGCATAAACACCGCCAGCAGTACATGATCGACTACCAGAACGCCCGGTATGCCTGCGACTCGGGTATGAAGTACGCGCTGGCCACGTTGCCGGACACGTCCGTCCGGCTGGTCGAGCGGCCCGATGAGCCCGACTTCTCGGACGTGTTCTACATGACCACCGGTCAGTATCAGCAATACCTGGCCGCCTGGGCCGAAGTGCTCGCCGCCCGACAGATCGAACAGGGCGGCTCCTTCGGCGCGGGCGCCGGCATGTCCGGATCGGACGATCCCTTGGCCGCACTGGCCGCCCTGCTGGGCGGGGGCGCCTCGGCCGATCCCAACGCGACCGGGCCTTTTGGCGGCGGCGCCCAGACGACGGCCTACGCCGGCGATCCGTTTGCGATGGATCCCAACGAGATCACCATCCGCGGTCCCTACGGCCCGCCCTGGCCCCTGGTCGTCGAGCCCATCGAGATCGAGGTGGGCCAGGCCCGCGTCCGCATCGAGATCATCGACGAGAACGCCAAGCTGCCTCTCACGTGGGCGATTACCTCCGATCAGAAGGCCCAACGTGCCGCCACCGATGCCGTAACGCTCTTCTGCGAATGGATGGGCATGGAGCGGTCCGAGATCGACGGACTCTTTGCCCAGCTTGAGAGGGTTGAGAAGATCAAACGCTTTACGATCGACCCCAAACCCGTCACCGTCACGCAACGGGTGCCCACGCCGACGCGCACCGTCCGCACCGTCACCGGCAGCGCCGTGCGCACCAGCACGCGATCGCTCAGTCAGAGCGGCACCACCCTGCGGCGGACGGCCCGGCCGGCCATTATGCACACGGCTGATTTCGCCCGGCTGCTCCACAGCACTGAGATCGATCTTGAAACACTCGCCCGCCCCAACCTGCAAACCGGCGAGCGGGCCGAATCGCCCCTGAAGTACCTGGCCCTGTGGGGCTCGCAACGCGTGAATATCAACACCGCCCCGCGTCACGTGCTCGAGGCGGCCTTCGTTTTCGGCGGACACCACGTGGAGATCGCCGAGGCCATCATCCAGCGACGCCGCAGCGAACCGTTCAAGAGTATCGACGAACTGGAGGAGATGCTCTATGGCTATGCGACCAGCATACGCGAGTGTCGGCCCTATCTGACCACCACGAGCACCTTCTTCAGTGTCCGGGTGACCGCGTGGGCCGGCACGGCCAAGGCCTCGGCCGTCACCACCATCGTCAAGGATGGCAAACAGGTGCAAAAGGTCGCCATGTTGACCCACCGATGAACCCTGGATCTTGACGAACCATATAGAAAGAAACGATCGCTGCCTCGAAGAGGAGTCCTATTCGTGGAACAACAGAATCGACTCGGCATTCACTTGACCGCCGACCGGGCCACCGCCGTGGTGGTGGGGCTGCATGACCAGCAGGTGCAGGCGGCCTTCAGCGTCCGAACGGATGAGCAGACGTCGGCCTCGTTGGCCGAGCAGATCGCCCAGCAGCTCGCCGCTCGCAACCTCGTGTGCGCCGAGGTCTTTGTGGCGTTGGACAGCAGCCTGATCACCCAGCACCGCCTGCGGTCCGAGTTCACCGATCTCAAGCAGATCCAGGCGACCATCCGCTTCGACGTCGAAGAGGCCCTGGCCACCGACGCCAGTGGCATGGCGATCGCCTCCTGGATCACGGATCGCGACGAGCAGGGCTCGGATGTTGCCGTCTTCAGCGCCGATCGGCCGCTGCTGGCGGCCTTTCTGGACGACCTTCAGGCCCATGGCCTCGATCCTACGGTCATAGAACCCGACCTGGTCTGCCTGGCCCGGCGGCTTGAAGAGCACCCCGACCCGCCGGCCGAGACCACGCTGTTCGTCCTGCTCGCCGAGCGGGCCTGTTACATCATAGGCCCGGCCCATGCCCAAGGAGCCCCGGCGGTGCGGAGCTTCCTGTGGAGCCCCGTGCAGGACCGGTCTGCCGTTCTAGCCCGTGAAATCCCGCTGACTCTGGCCTCATGGAACGGCAAGCACCCCGTCGAGCACGTCGCCCTGATCGGCCATACGGACGGGCTTGATATCGAACGCGTTGCGCGGGCCGTGCATCATCCCGTTCACCCCCTCGCCGTCGCGGACCTCCTGCCCTCGGCCCCGCTCGACATGCTCGACACCCCCCCGGTCAGCCTCCTGGCCGCGTGGGCCGCCGCGCCGGCCCCCCGCCTCAAACAGGCCGACCTGCGGGCCGATTTCGCCCCATTCCTCGGCAAGCAGGTTCGCGTTCAGCGCTGCCTGCGGGTCGCCGCGATTGCCCTGACGATCCTCTTCTGCCTGCTGGCTTTTGAGTTCCGACGGCAGTCGCAAACGTACACACGGAACGCCGGCGCGCTATGGAGCAAGCTCGAGGTGGATTACGAGCAGGCCATGATGGGCAACAAGCCCCCGAAGGGCGAAGCCCCGCATAAATTCCTCGACCGCGTTCTGCGCGGTATGAAAAAGGACGGTCGAAACGTCGGCGACGAGGACTCCATTCCCGCCCGGCTGACCTATATCCTGGAGGCCCTCAACCAAGCCATGGGCGCCGAGGAGACCCAAAACCCCAACGCGATCGACCTGCAGATCCAGTCCCTGTCCCTGACCACCCGCACCATGAAGCTCACCGGAACGACCGGAAGCCGCGCCCAGACCATGTCCCTGCTCAACGCCCTGAGCAACCATCCGCGGCTCAACAAGGTCGCCGAGACCATGTTCGCGGATGGGGCCCGCGACGGCTTCACCGTTACGGTTGAACTCAAGAAGGGAGCCTGACCCCATGGAGATTAAAGAACACCTGCGAAATCCCAACTTCTACTTCGTCCTGGGGCCCCTGGTCGCGGGCCTGGCGATGTTGACCCAAGCGGCGGTCGTCCTGCCGCGGGCCGCGACCGAGTGGAAGGACCAACAGGAGGAATTCAAGGCGACCGAGGCCCGTATCGCGCAGATTCTCATCTACGCGCCCGAACGCCTCGACTACAAGCCGGGCAAGACCACCGACCGACAGTTCGACTACGCCAACATCATCAACGCCTACGCCAAGCGGCACGGCATTCCCCCCAGTGTGTACCGGGTCTCCAGCAAGCCCGGTACCACCGGCAAGGAGAAGACCCAGCGGGCGGAGATGACCATCGACAACATCAACATCGAGCGGCTCAGCGCCTTTCTGTCGGACCTGCTGGCCCAATGGCCGGGGCTGACCTGCGACACCCTGACCCTGACCAAGCTCAAGACGGGCAAGGACAACTGGAACGCATTCGTCAAGTTCACCTACGACTTCGGCTCAACCGGCTGACCGCACGGGTCCCGCCCGAATGCGCTCGGCGGGGCAGCAAGGCTTCGGCGCCGCCACGCCCCGGGCGGCGTCTCCGATCGACCGAGAGGATTCAGGACAGGTTCGCGAGGAAACCTTCCAGCACGTCCTTGGCCCGGGCCACGCGGTTGCCCTGCGGGCCGTGCCAGCAGATTTGGGCGTTGCGCTGCACGAGGTCCTCGACCTTGCGGTTGGCCAGGATCACCGTCGCGTGGTTCTTGCCGCCCATCAGACGCCCGATCTCGGGGTAGGACATCTTCGTGAACCGCCGGGCTAGGTGCATGCAGAACGACCGCGCCAGACTCACCGTGCGGTCCTTGCGGGCCGAATGGATGTCGGCCGCGGTCACGCCGAAAAACGAGGCCACCGTCGATTCGATCTCGGAGATATGCACGATCGGATCGGTGCGGGAGATATGATCGGCCAGCACGTTCCGCGCCACCGCCAGCGTGATCCGCTCCTGGCCCAGCGAGGCGAACGCCACCAGCTTGAGCAGCGCGCCCTCCAATTCGCGCACGTTGCTGGGCACGTTCTCGGCGACGTAACGGATCACGGCGTCGGGGATGTCCTTCTTCAACTGCTGCGCCCGCTGCCGGCAGATGCGGCAGCGCATCTCGAAATCGGGCGGGTCCATCTTGACCACCATGCCGGAGACGAACCGGTTGACCAGCCGCTCGCACAACTGCCCGATCATCTTCGGGTGTGCATCCGAGGCCAGCACCACCTGTTTGCCCGCCAGGTCGATCGTGTTGAACGTGTGCAGAAACTCCTCCTGCATGGCGTTCTTGTTCGACAGGAAGTGAATATCGTCGATGGCCAGCAGATCGACCTGTCGAAAGCGCCGCCGGAAGGCGTCCAGCTTCTTGGTCTTCAGCGCCATGACGTACTGATTGGCGAAGTCCTCCGCGGAGACGTACAACCACCGCGCCCCCGGCCGACGATCGGCGATCGCGTTGCACACGCCCTGCAACAGGTGGGTCTTGCCCACCCCGTACCCGCCGTGCACGAACAGGGGATTGAACGGGCTGCTCTCCTCCTGGATGAGGGCCCGCGCCGCGTTGTACGCCAGCTCGTTCTTGGCCCCGACCACGAACGTATCCAGGCTCAGCTTCAACCGCCCGCCCGTGGAGGCGGCTTCCTTGCGGACCCGCGTCTGCATGGTCTCCTGGCGGCGCTGTCGCAGGGCGCCCGCGTCGCCGGCCGGGGCCGACTCGCTCGGCGCCGCCAGCGTCGGATCTATGGAGAACGCGATCTTGCGTTCGGCGCCCGTCACGTGGCGCGCGGCGGCGGCGATGTCCGCCATGAAATGATTCTCCACCCACGTCCCGATGAAGCGGTTGGGGACGGCGATGGTCAACGTATCCTCGACCAGGCGCAACCGCGTGGAATTGCGAAACCAGATCCGGTGTTTTTCCCGCCCAATCCGTTCGGCGATAGCCTTGTCGATCGCGTCTACTTCATCCGTGAATGTAGCCTGCATAGGAATCCCTCTCCCGCTCCCGGGCGCCGTCGTGGCGTCGGTTCACAGAGACTTGCGAAACACTCCACGCTATGGACTTGTCAGGCGGAATCTTAGGACCCCAGCGCCCCCGATGCAAGGGGTCGAGGGCCCTGAATCTTTTCCACGCCGCCAACGCCGCCGGCCGACACAACTTACACGCGCGAAAAAAATATTGCCCACCGGTTATCCCCAACGTAAGTCACGGTTGTGGAAAACCTGTGCATGACGATTCGGCCCGCGGCGGGCTGTGCGGCGCCATCGGCGATTTCAGTACTGTCACGGGTGAATTCACGGATTCGCGGACGGCGCGGGCCCTGTGAGAACGGCCACGCCCCCCCCATCATGATCGAAACCGGCGTCGGATTCCGCAGCAGGCAAGGTCAATCGCGTCGAGACGACCTGGAAATAAGGGTATCGCTGCAGCATCCACTCGACGCACTGCTCATTCTCGGCGGACAGCAGGCTGCACGTGCTGTACACGATTCGCCCGACCGCCGGAAGCAACGACAACGCTTCGTCGATCAAGCGCCGCTGGGTTTCAACCAGGCGCTGCACCGCCTCGGGCCGCAGGCGCGACCGCACCTCCGGCCGACGCGCCAGCACACCCGTGTTCGAGCACGGCACATCCAGCAGCAGCACGTCCACCCGCTCCAGCTTGCCCAGCACGGCGGCCCGCTCCGCCGGACGGACGATCCGCACGTTCGCAAGCCCCAGCCGCCGACAGGTCGCCTCGACACGGGCCAGTCGCTCGGCATCGACGTCGCACGCCCAGATCGCGCCGCCGCCCTCCATGAGCTGGGCCATCCGCGCCGTCTTGCCGCCCGGGGCCGCGCACCAATCGACCACGACCTGCCCCCGTTGCGGCGCAGCGATCTCGGCGACGTCGGCCGCGGTCGGGTCCTGCACCGTGAAGAGCCCCTCCTCGTACCCCGGCAGTTGCGCGACCGATACGTGGCTTTCCAGCCGGAGCATACGCCCCTCGGCCACGATGCCGGCGGCGATCCCCGCCTTGTTCAGGTCCGCCGCCAGCGCCTCGGCAGAGGTTTTGAGCGTGTTCGGTTGCAGGTACACCCCCGGCCGACGGTTCGACCCGAAGCACACCCGCCAAGCCGCTTCGGGACCCCATCGCCGGACCCACTCGCCCGTCAGCCACTCCGGCAGCGAGAACGCCGCGGCCAGATACGCCCCCAGCGGCTCTGCGGGGGGGAGCACGTCGGCCGTGAATCGACAACCCGCCCCAAGCGACCGAGGCAACACGCGGCGAGCCTCGGCCGCATCGGCGGCGGGCCGTGGCGCCGAACGCTCGGCGATCATGCGAGTCAGATTCCGCAGCACCGCGTTCACGAATCCCGCGGCCCGTTTGCCCATCCGCCGATGGGCCAGGTCCACCGCCTCGTTGACGACCGCGTAATCGGGTGTCGCCGGGCAATAGACCAACTCATAGGCCGCGATCTGCACCAGGGGCCGCAGGCGCGGGGCGATGCGTGTTGCCGGTCGGCCCGAGGCAAGCTCCAACAACCGCTCCAGCGCCCGCCGGTTGCGGACGGTTCCGCAGACCAGATCCACCGCGTGGGCCCGCGAGGACCGGTCGCAGGACAGGGTCTCCAGGATCTCCTGGACCGGGCGGTGCATCCGATCATGCAACGTCAGCGCCCGCCAGGCGACGGCCCGGCCTTTGTGTTGGGGATTGTCCGGTGCCGTGTTCATCGCACCCCCTCCGGTCCCTGGGCCTCAGCCCAATCGAAAGAACCGCTCGCTGGTCGCCGTCACGCCTCGCGACAGCGCCTCCAGCGAAAGGCCCGTGAGCTCGGCGATCCGAGCGGCGGTGTGCAGCAGCAGCGCCGGCTCGCACGGGCGTTGGTTCCGCACCGGTTCCGGCGAGATGTACGGGCAATCCGTCTCGAGCATCATCCGCTCCAGTGGCACCCTCGCCGCGGCGTCGCGCACGGCCTGGCCGCTGCGAAACGTCACGATGCCGGTGAAGGATACGTGGTAATCCCGCTCGATGAGCCGATCCGCCTCCCCCGGTCCGCCGCTGAAGCAGTGGAACACGACACCCTGGAGCCGTTCATCGTATTCCGCCAAAATATCCAGCACGTCGTCGAACGCCTCGCGGCAGTGGATGATGACCGGCAGCTCCAATTCGGCGGCCATATCCAACTGGGCCCGGAAGAGCCGTCGCTGCGCATCCTGCTTGCTGAAATTGTAATGGAAATCCAGGCCCGTCTCGCCGATCGCGACCACCTTGCCGGCCCCGGCCAGCCGTCGCACCTCGGCCAGATCCTCCTCGGTCACATCCTTGGCGTGATGCGGGTGAATCCCCACGGCCGCGTACACGTCCTCATGCCGCTCGGCGAGGTTCACCGCCTTGCGGTTGTGCCCCGGGTCCGTGCCCACGGTAATCCACCGCCGCACGCCGGCCATCCTGCTGCGCGACATCACCTGCTCCACGTCCGCGTAGAGCTCGTCAAACGTCAGATGTGCGTGCGTATCAATCCAGTCCACGCCGCATCACCTCCAACAGAAAGGCCCTTCAACAGGAATGACCCGGAATATTGAGGTGAACCAGCAAATCACCATACGAAACCTCTATACAGGAGTCCGTCAGCAAGTTGAGCCGACGAGCGCCACCGGGTAACAACCGCCCACCTCGAGTTCTGAACACCACATTGTGCACGATCTTGCCCGAATCCTTCACAACTTGAACGGCGGGAACATAATCCTGGTCACCGGACACAATAACCGCGATGTCGTAGATCTCTCGGAGCATGATCAGGTCCGTCGCCAGCTTCACATCGACGGCCTTCTCCGACCCCAGCTTGCCCGTAAAGGCATTGTACATGATCGCTCCGGCCCGCCGAAACTCGATCCGCGGCCATCGGGAAGCGATTCCATCCTGGACCCGCCGCCAACCCACGAACCGCGTCCTCATTCTGTCTTGGGCGTCCTTCAGCCGTTTGACCTCCTTAGTCAAGCAAGTTCGAAAGGCTTCGGGCGGCAACGCTTGCATCCCCCTGCCGAAGGATCGGTCACATCTTAGAAACCAACCGAGTGAGTCAGGGGTGGCTTGATCCATTTCCGAATCCTTGGGGAACCGATAGGGGAAAAAATCCAACAGTTCGATCACGTACCAGTAGACCCGGACCAGCTCGCCGTCCGGATGGGCGCGCCGGACCATGTACTGGAATAAGTTTGCCCAGTCCGCCTGAGAGGGAAGGTAATCAGCTTTCTTGAAAGCCTCAAAGAGGCGGACAATAGAATGGCGAAAGTTTTCACCGTCCAGGAATATACATACCCGCTTCATCCTGTCCGTTCCCAAAAAGAATGCGGGAAGCACGCAGCCTCCCGCGACGGTATCACGCTCGGGCCGCAGCCCAAGCAATCATTCCCACCATGACTTGTGCCCCTTACCGAGGCATCCACATTATAGTATACGCATATTTGCGGTGATGACCGCAGTATTTTTTCTGCATTTTCTGCGAAAAATCCCGCCCTTTTCATTGTTCTTTGCACAACGATTTTCATCGTTCCAGCTTGTAACTCATTTATAGACAAGCAGTTGCAGTCGCCCCCCGCCTTTTCAGCATGGTGGTCTGAACGCACTCGGGTAGTGACGCACCTCCACGCGGCCGGTTTCCGGCACGACCACGACGATCACGTCAAACCGCAGCGACCGGTCCTTGAGCCCGTAGCGCCGCGCGAACCACTGCGCCACCCGCGCCAGGTGCTGCTGCTTGCGCTCGTGCACGGCCTGCTGGCCCGGGGCCCAGTGCTCATCCCGACGCGTCTTGACCTCGACAAAGGCAATCGGCCCCGACGGATCGGCCGCCACCAGGTCCACCTCCCCGGCCGGGCAGCGCCAATTGCGGGCGATGATCCGATACCCCCGCCGCCGCAGAAACGCACGGGCCCGGCGCTCCCCCCATCGCCCCAGTCGCACCCGATCCGACCGGAGCCACCGGCGGTAGGCACCGAGCCCGAACACCCCGGCCGAGCCTACTTGCGGACCATGTGGTCGCTGTGCCGCTGCGCCAGCCGCACGCTCTTGCCGGAACGCTTGCGCAGGTAGTACAGCTTGGCCCGTCGGGCCTTGCCGCTGCGCAGCGGGCGGATGTCCACCACGTTCGGCGAATGCAGCGGAAAGATCCGCTCCACCCCCTCATCGCCCACCATGCGACGCACGGTGAACGTCTCATTGATGCCGCGGCCGCTCCGCGCGATCACCGTCCCGTTGAAGACCTGCACCCGCGTCTTGTTGCCTTCGACGATACGGCAGTGCACATCCACCGTGTCGCCCACCTCAAAATGCGGCACCTCCGGCTTCAAGTGCCTGGCTTCGACAGAATCCAAAATCTCCGTCTTCACGATCGATCTCCCGTCTGGTCCGATTCGTTTTTCTCACAGTGGGCCCGATACAGATCGGGCCGTCGTTGTCGGGTTCGCTCCAGGGCCTGGTCCCGGCGCCAGGCGGCGATCCGCGCGTGATCGCCGCTGAGCAGCACCTCCGGCACCGGCATCCCGCGGAAGTCCTCGGGCCGCGTGTACTGCGGATACTCGAGCAGCCCGTCGCGGAATGAGTCGTTCTGGGCCGAGTCCTCATCGCCCAAGGCGCCCTCCAGCAGCCGCACGACCGCGTCGATCACCACCATCGCCGGCAACTCGCCGCCGCTGAGCACGTAATCGCCGATGGACAGCTCCTCGGCCCCCAGGCCGGTGCGGATCCGCTCGTCGAATCCCTCGTACCGCCCGGCGATGAGAATCAGCCGCTCCTGAGCGCTCAACTCCGTCGCCATCGCCTGGTCGAACCGCCGGCCCTGCGGCGTCAGCAGGAGCGTCCGCCCCGCCGCGGGCGACAACGACCGCACGTGCTCGATGCACGCGAACACCGGCTCGCACATCATCACCATGCCCGGGCCGCCGCCGTAGGGCTTGTCGTCCACCTGCCGGTAGCGCCCTATCGCGAAATCCCGTATATTTGAAAGAACAATCTCCACCACGCCCGCGTCCTGGGCCCGCCTCAGGATCGAGTGGGCCAGCGGCGAGGCGAACATCTCCGGAAACAGCGTCAGCACGTCGATCCGCATGAGGTTCAGCCGCCGAAGCGGGCGCCGTGGAGGCGATTATTTCGAGCCATCCGCCGGCAGGTGCCCGGCCGTGATCCGCTCGGCCTTGGTGAAGGGCTTCTTCAGCTTGCGGGCGATCTGCCGGGCCCGGGCGCGACGCTGCTCCTTCTGCTCCATGTAGGCGCACGAGAGCCCCAGCCGCTTGAGGATGGGGATCACCCTGTCCGACGGCACCGCGCCCTTGGCCAGCCACGCGGCGGTCTTGTCCTTGTCCAGCACCACCTGCTTGTCCGGATCCTGCTCCAGCGGATCGTAGTGCCCCAGCTTTTCGATGATCCGCCCGTCCCGCGGCGTTCGCCCATCCACCGCGTTGATGCGGAAGAACGGGCGATGCCGCCGACCCATCCGGGTCATCCGAATTCGTACCGACATGTTATGTTCCTTTCGTCAACGCTATGTTTAATTTTCGTGGTCGGCCCGATGCGGACCACGAAACACGTTAACGCTGCCCGTCGCCTAGCCGCTTTCCGCGTCACCACGGCGCGCCCGGCATTCCAACGCGTAACCGTTGATGAAAATCGCAAACAACGCCGGGTCCACCCGTGCATCGTCGGCGATCCGCCGCACCTGTTCGTCGCTCAACACGTCCGCGGCGGCCTTTTCCCGCGGCGTCATGATCGCCACGGCCCGGCGCAACTGCTCGATCTCCTCGCGGCAGGGCGACTTGAGCATCGACAATTCCGCCCAGCCGCGATGATCCTGGAACTGCGTCCGCATCCGCCGGCCGAACTCATCGTCGGTGAACGCGGCCACCCGCTCCAGGTACGCCTCCAACGACATGGAGCGTTCTACCGCCGTCGCTTATTGCCTTTCCGCCGCGGCGCCCGTTTGCGCTTCGAGCGTTGCTTGATCTTGGGCACCCGCCCGCTGGCCATCGCCCCGAACAGGTCCGTCTTGCCGCTCAGCAGACTCTTGAAGCCGCCCATGCCGCCGCTGCTGAGCGATTGCATCATGTCCCGGCTGCGCCGGAACGTCTTGACCAGACCCGCCACGTCCTGCACGCTGCGCCCACAGCCGCGGGCGATCCGCCGCCGCCGCGAGGCGTCGATGATATCCGGATCACGCCGCTCCTCGGCGGTCATCGAGTGCACGATCCCGCGCATCTGATCGATCTCGCGCTCGTCGATCTCCATGTTCTTGAGCTGCGAGCCGATGCCGGGCAGCAGCTTGAGCATGCCGCCCATGCCACCCATTTTCTTGACGGCCTCCATCTGCTTGAGGAAGTCGTCAAAACCGAACGTGCCCTTGGCCATCTTGGCCTGCAGCTTGGCCGCCTCGTCGGCGTCAAACTGCTCCTGGGCCTTCTCCACGAGCGTGACCACGTCGCCCATGCCGAGAATCCGCCCGGCCATCCGGTCGGGGTGGAACTCCTCGATCGCGTCGAGCTTCTCGCCGAGGCCGACGAACTTGATGGGCTTGCCCGTGACGGCCTTGACGCTCAGGGCCGCGCCGCCGCGGGCGTCGCCGTCGAGCTTCGTCAGGATCACGCCGTCCAGCTCGAGCCGCTCGTTGAACGCCTTGGCGCTGTTGACCGCATCCTGGCCGGTCATCGCGTCGCAGACCAGATAGATCTGATGTGGGGTGACGGTCTTGGCCACGTCGGCGATCTGCTGCATCATCTCTTCGTCGATATGCAGCCGTCCGGCCGTATCGAGGATCACCACGTCGTGCCCGTTCTGTTTGGCGTAGCGTACGCCGTCGCGAGCGACCTTGACCGCGTCCTGGATGCGATCGGTGTAGACCGGGATGCCCGACTGCTGGCCCAGCGTCTCCAACTGGTCGATGGCCGCGGGCCGCTGCAAGTCATCGGCCACGAGCACGGGATTGCGGCCCTTGGCCCGGATGTACCGGCCGAGCTTGGCCGCCGTGGTCGTTTTGCCGCTGCCCTGCAGGCCGGCCAGCAGGATTACCGTCGGGCCCGGCGAGACAAAATAGATCCGCGTGTCCACGGGCCCCATGAGTCGCACGAGCTCATCGTGCACGATCTTGACCATCACCTGCCCGGGGTGGAGGCTCTTGATGACCTCGGCCCCCATGGCCGCGTCCAGACAATCCTTGCAGAACTGCTTGACGACCTGGTAGTTGACGTCCGCCTCGAGCAGGGCCTTGCGCACCTCGCGCATCGCATCCGAGACGTTCGCCTCGGTGATCCGGCCCCGACCCGAAAGCGAGCGGAAAATCCCGCTGAACTTGTCCGTCAACGCGTCAAACAAAACCCGGCCTTTCCGCCGTAACTTCTTTCTTTGAAAACACTTATCGTTCCACACACGGTGGAAAAACCGTCTTGCCGCCCCCGCGCGTTTGGGGTCGCCGCCCCACTTGTACACAATGACCCTGCCCCCGCGATCGTCACGGGGACTTCGCCGGCGCAGGGACCAAGCCGACAAGAACCACGGACTATAGTCGAATCAGCCGGATGTTTCAATCCCAAACAGGCCAAAACCGCCTCGGATCTTGACGGCGGACGGGTGGCGGCCTACGCTGGTTGGACCGGAGCGCCGCTTCGGCCCAGACCAGGGACATCAAGCAGGGGAGTGTCGATGAGACTTTACGTGATCGCGTTCATCGGGGCGTTGATGCTTGTTATTCCGGCCACGCGGGGTCAGGAGTCGGAAGTCGACGAGCCGCAACTGTGCGTGGGCGACTACCAGACCGAGCGCCAGGCGGCCGAGCAATTGCAGCGATTTGCCGCGACCTGGCACACGCTTGACCAGTGGAAGGCCCGCGCCGCCAACATCCGTCGGGTGCATCCTCCGCGGCGCGGACCTGGACCCAATGCCACCCAAAACCCCGCTGAATCCGATCATCCGTAAGAAGCGGCAATACGATGGCTACACGGTCGAAAACGTGGCCTTCGAGTCGATGCCGGGCTTTTTCGTGACGGGCAGCCTGTATCGACCGACCGAGGGCAAGGGCCCGTTCGCCGGAATCCTGTGCACGCACGGCCACTGGAGCAACGAGCAGGACTACGGCCGATTCCGCCCGGATATGCAGAAGCGCTGCGCCGCCTTCGCCCGCATGGGGGCGGTGGTCTTCGCGTACGACATGGTCGGCTACGGCGAGCTGCGCAAGATCGGCTGGGAGCACCGGCGGCCGGGCGTGCTGCGACGGCAATTGCTCA
>DSDH01000712.1 GCA_011055475.1 Phycisphaerales bacterium
CATCACCGCCAACTACCGGTGCCGACGCGGCGAGATCGATCTGGTGATGCGCGACGGCGCCACCCTGGTGTTCGTCGAGGTGCGGCTGCGCCGCAACCCGCGCTATGGCGGTGCCGCCGCCAGCATCGATTACCGCAAGCAGCAAAAGCTCGTCGCCACGGCGCAACACTACCTGCTGGCGCACCCGCATGACGGGCCGGCGCGTTTCGATGTCGTGGCCATGGCCGGGGGAAGCTCGATAGACTGGATACGTAACGCCTTCGAGGCCGGCTGATGCCGACGCCGGCAGACCGCACAGGGCCATGAACCACATAGACCGAATCCGACAGCACTTCGCCGCCAGCATCGAGACCCAGCACGCTGCAGCCGACTTACTGCCAGACGCGATTGCGCGGGCCGCACAACTCATCCTCGACGCACTGCTCAACGGGCGCAAGACGATCAGCTGCGGCAACGGCGGCTCGGCCGGTGATGCCCAGCACTTCACCTCGCGGATGCTCAACCGGTTCGAACGCGACCGTCCGGGGCTGCCAGCCATCGCACTGACCACCGACGCCGCGACGCTGACCTCCATCGCCAACGCCCACGACTACACGCAGATCTTTTCCAAGCAGGTGCGTGCGCTGGCACAGGCCGGCGACGTGCTGCTGGCGATCTCCACCTCCGGCAACTCGGCCAACGTGGTGGCGGCCATCGAGGCCGCCCATGACCGCGACTGCAGCGTCATCGCGCTCACGGGGAGCAACGGCGGCCGGATGCGGGACACGCTGCGCGAAGGCGACGTCGAGATCCGCGCACCCTCGCACGCCACGGCGCGCATCCAGGAAGTGCACCTGCTCGTCATCCACTGCCTCTGCGACCTCATCGACACGCAGCTGCTGGGCGAGTGATCGGCACGACCCGAGACTCACCATGCCCACCGTGCCTTGGCCGGCACGTCGCGCTACACTCACCGCTCGTCCACTGCACGCCACGACCCAAGTCCGCATGCTCACCAGCGCCTTTCTCGATGAACTCCGCCAGATCGTCGGCCCGGACCAGCTGCTGACCGACCCGGCCGACTGCTGGGCCTACGGCTACGACAACTCGCGCCAGCATCAGGCCCCAGAGGCGGTGGCCTTCGCCACCAACCACGCGCAGGTGCGCGACATCGTCGCGCTGTGCAACCGCGACAAGGTCGCGCTCACGCCACGCGGCCGCGGCACCGGCACGACCGGCGCCACCGTACCCACCCACGGCGGGCTGGTACTCTCGCTGGAACGCATGGACCAGATCCTGCGCGTGGACCCCGATAACCGACTGATCGTCGTGCAGCCGGGCGTCACCAACCAGGCGGTGCAGGATACGGCTGCCGCGCACGGCTTCTTCTGGCCCCCGGACCCCACCAGCGCCGCCTTCTGCACCGTCGGCGGCAACCTTGCCTACAACTCGGCCGGGCCGCGCGCGGTGAAGTACGGCACGCCGCGGGACAACACGCTGGGACTGCGTGCCGTCACCGGTGCGGGTGAGGAGATACGCACCGGGGTGATGACTACGAAGGGCGTGGTGGGCTACGACTTCACGCGCCTGCTCATCGGCTCGGAGGGCACGCTCGCGATCATCACCGAGGCCACGCTCAAGCTCACACCACTGGCCGAAGGCAAGCGTACGCTGCAGGCGGTCTACGCCGACATGGACGCGGCGGCCCGCGCCGTCTCCGCCATCATGGCGCAACCCGTCATCCCCTGTGCACTGGAGTTCATCGACGGCACGGCGATCGAGATGATCCGCAGCTATTCGGACGCGCGCCTGCCCGAGAATGCGGGCGGGATGCTCATGATCGAGGTCGACGGGCCCGAGTCGTGCCTGGACACCGCCGCCCAGTCGGTGAAACGGGCGGCCGAAGTCGAAGGCTGCATCGAGTGTATGCTGGCGACGACCCAGGCGGAGATCGCAGCGTTGTGGAAGACGCGCAAGGCACTGTCCCCTGCCCTGCGCAACGTGGCGCCCAAGAAGATCAACGAAGACGTCGTGGTGCCGGTCTCGCGCATACCTGTGCTCATTGACGGGCTGCAGAAGCTCGCCCGGGACCACGGCATCACCATCGTAAATTTCGGCCACGCCGGCAACGGCAACATCCACGTCAACCTGCTGGTCGACCCGGATGACCCGTCACAGATGGAAGCCGCGGAGCGATGCCTGGACGCGGTGTTCACACTGGTGCTGGAACTCGAGGGCACGCTCTCGGGCGAGCATGGCGTGGGCCTGGTCAAGCGGGAATTCGTCGCCCGCGAGATCGACCCCGTGACGCTGGATCTCATGCGGCGCATCAAGCGCGAATTCGACCCCAACGGCATTCTGAACATCGGCAAGGGCCTGCCCGACTAACCTGCACGCGCCCCTCACACCGGCCCGAGCCACGGAAAGGCACACCAGCCGACCCAGGCGAACAGGAGCCAGTGATAGGCCAGGCTCGTGCGCAGGCCGGGCCCGGCGCGATTGATCCGGTACAGCAGCAACAACAGCGATGCGATGAACACGTTGTAGCCCTGCACCATGATGACGTGGAACAGGCCCTGCACCTGGACACCGCCCTGGCCTACCCACATCAACCACAGCACGGACAGGGCGAAGATGACGATCGCGAGATTGCTACTGCGCCGCGGGATGGCCGCCTCGCCGCGCCAGAGGCTGCCGGACCACAGCAGAAACGCGACCGGCACCAGGGCCGTGCCCAGCATCACCGCCACGGGCAGGCTGAGCCCGAAGTTGTTCAGGCCGATCGCCACGGGCGCGAACACGGCCATGGAGAACGGGGCACCGACATAGGGGGCGGCGGCGGCGATGGAGAGATAGCTGACCAGCCAGATCAGGACCGCGCCGGACAGCAGGAATGCACGATGGGTTGAGAGCATATGAAACTTTCCCCTGGATGGATTCTGGTTACGGGTCGCTAGTCGCCGCGGAGCTCCCGGTAGATCGCCGCGTCGTCCTCGCCATGGCAACAGGCGATGATGCGCTCGAATCGCGACTCGAACTCACGCATTACCCGCAGGGCAACGGTTGCGGCCTCGCGCTTCGGATAGCCGTAAACGCCGGTGCTGATGGCGGGGAACGCGATGCTGCGCACGCCGTGGTCCAGGGCCAGCTCCAGCGAGCGCCGATAGGCCGATTCGAGCAGCGCCGCCTCGTTCGCCCCCCCGCCGCGCCAGACGGGACCGACGGTCGCGATCACGTACCGCGCCGGCAGGTCGAAGCCCGGCGCGATGCGGGCCTCACCGGTCGGACAGCCGCCCAGACGGCGATTGTATTCCAGTAGCCGCGGCCCGGCGGCACGGTGAATCGCGCCATCGACACCGCCGCCGCCGAGCAGCGACTCGTTGGCCGCATTGACGATGACATCGACCTGCAGGGTGGTGATATCACCGACGACGATCTCGATCATGGCGCGCCCCGACCAGCTCAGTGAACGCGCCCAAGCATAGCAAGGGCGACACCACCAAGGCGACCCGTCGCTACGTGCGACCGGCATGAAAAAGCCCGGCAATGCCGGGCTGCTTCCTCTCATTTCACGACCTTGAGATGGGGGCGCGTCGATCCGGATTCGTCACCACCCCCGGAATCGGGTGGCGGCTCGCCCCCGTCGTCCTCATCGCCGAACATCATGCCCTGCCCGTTCTCACGGGCATAGATTGCCAGTACGCGGCCGAGCGGCACGTAAATGTCCATCGGGGTACCACCGAAACGCGCGTTGAAGGTCACGTCCTCGTTGCCGAGCGTGAGCCCGTGAACGGCCATCGGCGCGATATTGAGGATGATCTTGCCCTTTTCCACATACTGCCGCGGCACCTGCACCTGCGGGTCCTCGGCGTCGACCATGATATGGGGCGTCAGGCCGTTATCGACGATCCACTGGTAGATGGCGCGTAACAGGTAGGGACGACTTGAGGTCATTCCTTGCGGCATGGCAGCAGGGCGCGGTCGTGGAAAGCGGGGCCTTAGCCCCGCATCTCCAGTTCCGATTCGGTCAGGCTTTGCTGGAAAGACGGACGCTCGAACATACGGGCCATGTAGCTTTGCACGGCCTTGGCCGTCTTCGGCAGCTCAATGCCCCAGCGCGGCAGGCGCCACAGGATCGGCGCGACCGTGCAATCGACGAGGGTGAACTCCTCGCTCAGAAAGTACGGGTAGGCTCCGAACAGGGGATCGGCCGCGATGATACTCTCGCGCAACAGCTTGGCGGCCTTCGAGACCCGCTTGTCCGCGCCCGACTCGAGCTCGTCGAGCAGCGCGTACCAGTCGGTCTCGATACGGTGCAACGCCATGCGCGACTTGGCACGCGACACCGGATCGACCGGCATCAGCGGCGGATGCGGGAAGCGTTCGTCCAGGTACTCCATGATGACGCGCGGATCGTAGAGCGTGAGCTCGCGATCGACCAGGGTCGGCACGGAGTTGTAGGGATTCAGGTCGGAAAGATCTTCCGGCAGGTGATCCGGATCCACGTCGATGATATCAACGGTAATGTCCTTCTCTGCGAGGACGATCCGGGTACGGTGGCTCTGCGCATCAGCGGGCGCAGAAAACAGAGTCATGACGGATCTTCTATTGGCGACCAACGCCATACGTCCACTCCGTTCGTTCAGTAAGCGAGAAAAGAATGATGCGGTCTCGGGGCGTCCATGCCCCGATCATACCGCAACTCGTCAGTGTACGTCTTTCCAGTATTCCTTCTTGAGGAAATACGCGAACACGAAGAGGACGAACAGGAAGATCAGCACCCAGATGCCGATCACCTTGCGCTCGGTCTGTGCCGGCTCGCCAAGGTAGGCCAGGAACGTAACCAGGTCCAGCACGGCCTGGTTGTATTCGGCCGGGGTCATGGTGCCGGGCTCGACCAGCTTGAGCTCGGTGACCTCGTGCTCGTGGCCCTTGGCATCCACCTCGGTACGCACGACCAGCTCCTGACGGCCCTGCAGTTCCCACAGCACGTGCGGCATACCGACGTTCGGGAACACGGTGTTGTTCACACCGAAGGGACGCTTGTCGTCCTTGTAGAACGAGCGCAGGTAGGTGTACACCCAGTCCGTACCACGCACGCGGGCGACCAGCGTCAGATCCGGTGCGGCCGCACCAAAGGCCTCGCTGCCGTACGCCTTGGTCATCGCGACCTTCATCAGCTCGCCAACCTTGGTTGGCGCGCCATCGGCGTCGGTGGTGTTGATCAGGTACTGCTGCACCTGTTCCTCGGTCAGGCCGAGGTCGCGGCCCACGCGGTTGTAGCGCGCGAAACCCGCTTCGTGGCAGCTCAGGCAGTAGTTGGTGAACAGCTTGGCACCACGCTGCAGGGCGGCCTCGTTGGTCACATCCACGTGCGCCTTGTCGAGCGGCACCGCGGGGCCGGCGGCAAACGCCGCCCCCGGGATCATCAGCGCGAAAATAACGGCAATCAGTTTCTTCATGACGTCACCCTTTCCGGAACGGGCTTTTCGTTGTTCAGTTTGGTGAAGACGGGCAGCAGGTTCATGAGGAACATGTAACCGGCCGGGAACACCCACATCCACATGAAGGCCTGCTGATCGCCGCCCAAGGTATCGAAACGCACCACGTCGTAGATCGTGATGAGGCCGACCAGGATCGCGAACCAGATCACGTTGTACTTCGCCGAACGCGCCTTGCTATGGAACCAGAGCACGAAGAAGAACAGGAAGTACACCTCGGTCATGCGCAGACCCAGCTCGGCCAGCGCCGGAGCCACCGGTTTGACGCCCAGGTAGCCCAGGATCACGAAGGCGATCGCGAACAGGATCAGGTTCAGGCGGTGCAGGAAGCTGCGATAGCGCCAGGACTTGATCGGGTTGCGGTCGATCCACGGCAGGAAGAACAGGATCACCACGGCCAGACCCATGGCCACCACACCCAGGAACGGATCGGGCACGGCACGCAGCACGGTGTAGAACGGTGTGAAATACCAGACCGGGGCGATGTGCACAGGGGTCTTTAGCGGATCAGCCGGAATGAAGTTGGCGTGCTCCAGAAAGTAACCGCCCATTTCCGGGACGAAGAACATCACCACGGCGAACAGCATGAGGAAGACCACCACGCCGACGATGTCCTTGACGGTGTAGTAAGGATGGAACGGGATGCCGTCGAGCGGAATGCCGTTTTCGTCCTTCTTCTTCTTGATCTCCACGCCGTCCGGGTTGTTGGAACCCACTTCGTGCAGCGCGATGACGTGGGCGACCACCAGGCCGACCAGCACCAGCGGCAGCGCGATGACGTGCAGCGCGAAGAAGCGGTTCAGCGTGGCGTCGGAGATGACGTAGTCACCACGGATCCAGATCGAGAGCGCCTCGCCGATGCCCGGGATGGCGGCAAACAGGTTGACGATAACCTGCGCACCCCAGTAGGACATCTGGCCCCAGGGCAGCAGGTAGCCCATGAAGGCTTCGGCCATCAGCACGAGATAGATGGTCATGCCGAAGATCCAGATCAGCTCGCGGGGACCCTTGTAGGAACCGTACATCAACGCACGGAACATGTGCAGGTAGACGACGACGAAGAACGCGGAGGCACCGGTGGAATGGATGTAGCGAATCAGCCACCCCATGTCGACGTCGCGCATGATGTACTCGACGGAGGCGAACGCCAGGGTCGCATCCGGCTTGTAGTTCATGGTGAGGAAGATACCGCTGACGATCTGGATGACCAGAACGAGCAGCGCGAGGGAGCCGAAGAAATACCAGAAGTTGAAGTTCTTCGGTGCGTAGTACTTGGACAGGTGCTCTTCCCACATCTTGGTGAGGGGGAAACGGGCATCCACCCAGCCCAGCAGGCCAGTCAGCATCTTAGTCATCACGCAGCTCCTTCATCGACACCGACGATGATCCGGTTGTCGCTCAGGTACATGTACGGCGGAACCTCGAGGTTCGTCGCCGCCGGCACGTTCTGATAAACGCGGCCGGCCATGTCGAAACGGGAACCGTGGCAGGGGCAGAAGAAACCGCCCTTCCAGTCCTTGCCCAGGTCGGCCGGGGCGACTTCCGGGCGGAAGGTCGGCGAGCAACCCAGATGGGTGCAGATACCGACGAGCACCAGGAATTCCGGCTTGATCGCACGACTGGGATTCTGCGCGTACGGAGGCTGCTGGCTGGAAACCTCGGAGTGCGGGTCACGCAGGCGACCCTCGATGGTGACCAGGTCCTCGAGCATCTGCTCGGTACGGCGCACCACCCACACCGGCTTGCCACGCCATTCCACGTTAACCTTCTGACCAGGTTCCAGCTGGCTCAGATCGACTTCTACCGGCGCACCCGCCGCCTTGGCGCGTTCGCTCGGATTCATCGACCTGACGAAGGGTACGAGGACGGCTGCAGCGCCCACTACCCCGACCACCGAGGTGGCGCCGACAAGGAAGCGGCGTCGACTCTTATCTACTGCCATCTTCACTCTCCCAAATGGACTTGAAAGAAAAATTTCTACGCATGCGCGAATCGCATATTCGTGCGCCCGGCCCCTCCCCCCCGAAATGGCCGACGCGACTTGAACTCCGCCCGACAAAAAAGGGGCCGTAAAAATCCGCGTACTTTGGCTTAACTCGCCAAAAAGGTCAACCCAAAAGGGGATTTCTCCAATAGAATCCGAGCGTTTCAGACGGGATTGGGGACGTCGACAAAGCGGTGTTCAAGCCCGAAATGTGCGGCCAGGTGAGCGCCCAGGGCCCGCACGCCGCCGCGCTCGGTGGCATGGTGCCCCGCGGCGTAGTAATGGATGCCCGCCTCGCGCGCCATGTGGGTGGTGCGCTCGGAGACCTCGCCGGAGACGAAGGCGTCCAGGCCCAGGGCGACCGCCTGCTCGATGTAGTCCTGGGCGGCGCCGGTGCACCAGCCGATACGCTGGATGGACTCGGGACCGCCCGGGATGTGCAGGGGCGTGTGCAGCAGGACCCGGCGCAGGCGCTCGGCGAAGAGGGCGGCATCGACCGGCGCGTCGAGCCGGCCGTGCAGCCCGATCCCTTCGGCGTTCAGCGGACCGTCGACGGCGAGCTCGAGCTCGCGGGCCAGCACGGCATTGTTGCCGAGCTGCGGATGGGCATCCAGCGGGAGGTGGTAGGCGATCAGGCTGATGCCGTGCTCGAGCAGCAGGGCAAGACGATCGCGCTTGAGGCCGACGACACAGCGGTCCTCCCCCTTCCAGAAATACCCGTGGTGCACCAGAATGGCATCGGCCTCCAGCGCGACGGCCTGCTCGATCAGGGCGCGGGACGCGGTGACCCCCGTGACCAGGCGTGCCACCCGGTCGCGGCCCTGGACCTGCAATCCGTTGGGCGCGTAATCACGAAACCGGCCCGCATCGAGCAGCTGGTTACAGTAGTCGACGAGCTTGTCGAGCGACACCATGGCGACACTCCCGATATCTGGATTCTTTGCCCCCAGCGGACCCGCTGGGCGATAATGCACACAACTTTGTCGGTGTACTGCCGTGCGCCTGACTGCGCGTCCAGAGCCACCAGGAGCGCAACACTACACCAGTGGGGGCCCAATGAAAATTTCCAAGCTTTCGCGTTTTATCCTGCAGGTGGTCGCGGTGGGCATCGCGGCCGCCGTGGTGATCCTGCTGATCCAGCCGAACGGCCCCAACGGCAAGTTGCCGGTGGTGGAGGTGCGCCAGGCGCCGGAGGTTGCGCTGCCGCGCGAACGTGGCCCCGTCTCCTATGCCGACGCCGTGGAGCAGGCGGCCCCCGCGGTGGTGAACATCTTCACTGCGCGCACCGTGGTCGAACGCACGCCGCTGGAGTCGGACCCGTTCTTCGGCCAGTTCCAGGATCGCGGCGAGACCCTGCGCAAGCGCACGCAGACCAGCCTGGGTTCCGGCGTCATCCTCAGCGCCCAGGGCTACCTGCTGACCAACAACCACGTGATCGCGGGCGCCGAGACGATCGCGGTACTGCTGGCCGACGGGCGCAGCTTCGAGGCGCAGGTGGTCGGCACTGACCCGGATACGGATCTCGCGGTGCTCAAGATCAAGGCGCGGGACGACCTGCCAAGCATCACCGTGGGACGCTCCAGCGCGCTGCGTGTGGGCGACGTGGTGATGGCGATCGGCAACCCCTTCGGGGTCGGCCAGACCGTCACCCAGGGCATCGTCAGCGCCACCGGTCGACACTCGCTCGGTATCAATACCTACGAGGACTTCATCCAGACCGACGCGGCCATCAACCCCGGCAATTCCGGCGGCGCGCTGGTCAACGCCCTGGGCGAACTGGTGGCGATCAACACTGCCATCTTCAGCCAGTCCGGCGGCTCGCACGGTATCGGCTTCGCCATCCCGGTGGATCTCGCCCGCGACGTGATGACCCAGATCATCGAGCATGGCGAGGTGATCCGCGGCTGGCTGGGGGTGGAGGCGCAGGACATGACGCCACAGCTGGCGGAGTCCTTCGGCCTGCCCGACACCCGCGGCGTGCTGATTGCCGGCATCTACCCCGGCGGCCCCGCCGACCAGGGCGGCCTGCGCCCGGGCGACGTCATCCTCGAGGTAGAGGGCGAGACCATCGAGCAGGCCCACGAGGCGCTCAACCTGATCGCACTGGTCCGCCCGGGCGAGACGGTAAGGATCACCCTGTGGCGGAACGGCAAACGCGTGGAGGCGCAGACCGTGGTGGCCAAACGGCCACGGGCGGAATGAGCGGACCGCCGCGCCGCGATCGCTAGCCCCGAGCCAGCGCCCGGCCGAGCACCGCGAGAAAGGCAGCGTTCTCAGCGGGCGTACCCACGGTAACGCGCAGGCAGTCGGCGAGCACGCCGCCGGCGGCACTGAGGTTCTTAATCAGCACCCCGTCGCGCTTCAGCGACTCGAATACGGCCGAGGCGCGCCCGGCCGGCGTGCGGAAGAGGATGAAGTTCGCCGCACTCGGATAGACCGTGAGGCCATCAAAGCCGCGCAGCGCCCGGTCGAGTTCATCGCGCGCCTCGCGGATCAGTCCGGCCTGGGCGTCGAACACCTCGTGATGGTCCAGCGCGAAGGCCGCGCTGGCCTGGGTGAGGATGTTGATGTTGTATGGCAGCCGCAGCTTGTCGAACTCGACGAGCCAGTCCGCGGGGCCGCAGAGATACCCCAGCCGCAGGCCGGCCAACCCCATCTTCGAGACGGTGCGCATCACCAGCAGGTTGTCCCAGCGCCCGAGATCCGGGAGGAAGCTGTCGTCGGCGAACGGCGCATAGGCCTCGTCCACCACCACCAGTCCCGGTGCGGCCTCGATGATGGCCTCGAGGGCCTGGCGGTCCCAGAGGTTGCCGGTGGGGTTGTTCGGGTAGGCCAGGAACACGAGCGCCGGCTGGTGCGCCTCGATGGCCGCGAGCATGGCCTGGGCATCCAGCGAGAAGTCGTCGGGGTTCACCGGCACGCCCACGTACTGCATGCCGACGAAGCTTGCGATCATGCGGTACATGACGAAGCCCGGCTCGGGCGCCAGGATCTTGCGCTCTGCCCCGCCGACGGCCAAGGCCAGGATCTGGATGATCTCGTCGGATCCGTTGCCGAGCAGGATCTCCTGCCCCGCCGGCACGTTCATCACCCGGCGCAGACGCTCCTTGATGATGCGCGCGCCCGGGTCGGGATAGCGGTTCATGTCGACGCCGCGCATGGCGTCGAGCCAGGCCTCGACGAGATCCTCCGGCAGGGTATATGGGTTTTCCATGGCGTCCAGCTTGATCAGCCTGCCCGGGTCCGGGACGTGATAGGCGGACAGCGCCCGGATCTCCGGGCGCACCCATTGCTCGATTCGGGAGGTCATCGCGACCTCAGTCCTTGATGCGGTACTCGGCCGAACGCGCGTGCGCGGTCAGGCCCTCCCCGTGGGCGAGCTCGGCGGCTATCTTGCCCAGCTCCGAGGCGCCGTCGGCCGAGCAGCCGATGAGGCTCGTGCGTTTCTGGAAGTCGTAGACCCCGAGCGGCGAGGAGAAACGCGCCGTGCGCGAGGTGGGCAGCACGTGGTTGGGGCCGGCGCAGTAGTCGCCCAGGGCCTCGGCCGTGTAGCGGCCCATGAAGATGGCGCCCGCGTGGCGGATGCGCCCGGCCATCTCCTCGGCGTTCTCCACCGACAGCTCCAGGTGCTCGGGGGCGATGTGGTTGGCGACCTCCACGGCCTGATCCATGTCGCGCACCTGGATCAGGGCGCCACGGTCCTTCAGCGAGGTGCGGATGATCTCGGCACGCGGCATGTCATGCAGCAGCTTCTCGATGCTCGCCTCGACCTGGTCGAGATAGCCGGCATCCGGGCAGACCAGGATGGACTGCGCATCCTCGTCGTGCTCGGCCTGGGAGAAGAGGTCCATGGCGATCCAGTCCGGGTCGGTCTTGCCGTCGCAGACCACCAGGATCTCGGAGGGGCCGGCGATCATGTCGATGCCCACGGCACCGAACACCATGCGCTTGGCGGTGGCCACATAGATATTGCCGGGGCCGACGATCTTGTCCACCTGCGGCACGGTCTCGGTGCCGTAGGCCAGTGCGGCGACGGCCTGGGCGCCGCCGACGGCGAACACGCGGTCCACACCCGCGATATGCGCCGCGGCCAGCACCAGCTCGTTCACCTCGCCGTCCGGGGTGGGCACCACCATGATCAGCTCCGGCACGCCGGCGACCTTGGCGGGGATGGCATTCATCAGCACCGAGGACGGATACGCCGCCTTGCCACCCGGCACGTACAATCCGGCGCGATCCAGCGGCATGACCTGCTGGCCCAGCACCGTGCCGTCGGCCTCGGTATAGCGCCAGGACTCCATGCGCTGACGCTCGTGGTAGGCGCGGATGCGCGCGGCGGCCTGTTCCAGCGCCTGGCGGCGAACCGGCGACAGCCCCTCGGCCGCCTGCGCCAGCCGCGCGGGCGGAATCTCCAGCTCGGCCATGGAGGCGGCGCTCATGCGGTCGAAGCGATTGGTGTATTCGACCACGGCGGCGTCGCCCCGCGTCTTCACCGCGTGCAGGATTTCCATCACGGCCTTGAAGACGTGATCATCGGACACGCTCTCCCAGGCCAGCAGGGCGTCCAGGCGGGCGCGGAAATCGGCATCGGCGGCATTCAGACGGGTGATCAGCGACATGTCGACTCTCTCTCGATCAAAGACACAACAGGGCGCACAGGCGCCCCGATGACAACAATCCGTTCAACTCACGGGTGAGCCGGGCCCACCCGTGACGTTCATGCACTCGCGGCGGCCACGACCTCGCGGCGCTGGCGCACGCCCTCGGCGAGTTCGCGCAACAGCGGCGTGGTGTCCTCCCATCCCAGGCAGGCATCGGTGATGCTCTGGCCGTAGACGCGCTCGGGCGTTTCCGCGGGCTGGTTGCCACCCACGAGATGGCTCTCGATCATCACGCCGATGATGTGGCGCTCGCCGGCGGCCAGCTGGTCGGCCACGTCCTCGCCCACCTCGATCTGGCGCATATGCTGCTTGCGGCTGTTGGCGTGGCTGCAATCGACCATCACACGCGGCGGCAGGCCCGCCTGCTCCAGCTTGGCCACCGCCTCCTTCACGTGCTTGCTGTCATAGTTCGGCTCGCGCCCGCCACGCAGGATGATGTGGCAGTCCTCGTTGCCCGTGGTGGAGAAGATGGCCGAGTGCCCTGCCTTGGTCAGGGACATGAAATGATGCGGCATGGATGCGGCGCGAATCGCGTCGATGGCGATCTGCAGCCCGCCGTCGGTGCCGTTCTTGAAGCCCACCGGGCAGGACAGCCCCGAGGCCAGCTCGCGATGCACCTGGCTCTCGGTGGTGCGCGCGCCGATGGCGCCCCAGCTCACCAGATCCGAGATGTACTGCGGGCTGATGAGGTCGAGGTACTCGGTGCCCGCCGGGATACCCATGTCGGCCAGGTCCAGCAGCAGGCTGCGCGCGAGCTGCAGTCCGTGGTTGATCTGGTAGGTGCCGTCGATGTTCGGGTCGTTGATCAGCCCCTTCCAGCCCACCGTGGTGCGTGGCTTCTCGAAGTAGACGCGCATGACGATCTCCAGCGCGTCGCCCAGCTCCTCGCGCATGGCCAGCAGGCGCGTGGCGTAGTCGCGGGCGGCCTGCGGGTCATGGATCGAGCACGGACCGACGATCACCAGCAGGCGGTCATCCGCCAGGCTCAGGATGTCGTGAATGGCGCTGCGGGCATCGTGCACGGTGGCCGCCGCCCGGTCGGTGATCGGGAAGGCCTCGTGCACCTGGACGGGCGGGAGCACCTCCTGGATGCCGGCAATGCGCAAGTCGTCTGTCTGATAAGTCATCGATTTAGATTCAGTCTAAAAACCTTATTAAACTACTTTTCCACTGCGCTTTTCAATTGCTCGATCAGGGCCTTGACGCGGGCGTGCTTCATCTTCATGGCCGCCTTGTTCACGATCAGGCGCGAGCTGATGTGGGCAATGTGCTCCAGTGGCTCCAGGCCGTTGGCCTTGAGCGTGTTGCCGGTATCGACCAGGTCAACGATATAGTCGGCCAAACCGACGATGGGCGCCAGTTCCATCGAGCCGTAGAGCTTGATGATCTCGACCTGCTTGCCCCTGGCGGCGTAGTAGCGCCGGGTGCTGTCCACGAACTTGGTGGCGATGCGCAGGCGCCCGCCGCGCGGCCTGGCGTCGGGCCGGCCCGCCACCATCAGCCGGCACTGGGCGATCTTGAGGTCCAGCGGCTCGTAGATGCCGGCCCCGCCGTGTTCCATCAGCACGTCCTTGCCCGCCACACCGATGTCGGCGGCCCCGTACTGCACGTAGGTCGGCACATCGGACGCGCGGATGATCACGAGCTTCACGTCCTCGCGGTTGGTGTCGAGGATGAGCTTGCGGCTCTTTTCCGGGTCGTCCAGCGGCTCGATGCCGGCGGCGGCCAGCAGCGGCACGGTTTCCTTGAAGATGCGCCCCTTGGACAGGGCGATGGTCAGTGTCTCGGTCATGGTCTGCCCTTCTGCTCTGCTCGGCTGCCGGCCCTAGGCCGGCACGCGACGGATACTGCCGCCCAGCATGGACAGCTTTTCCTCGATGCACTCGTAACCCCGGTCGAGGTGGTAGATGCGGTCGACCAGGGTCTCGCCCTCGGCTACCAGCCCGGCCAGCACGAGGCTGGCCGAGGCACGCAGGTCGGTGGCCATCACCGGGGCGCCGCGCAGCCGCGGCACGCCGGTGATGATGCAGGTCTTGCCCTCCACGCGGATGTCCGCCCCCAGGCGCTGCAGCTCCTGCACGTGCATGAAGCGGTTCTCGAACACGGTCTCGGTAATGGCCCCGGTACCCTCGGCCACGCAGTTGAGCGCGGTGAACTGGGCCTGCATGTCGGTGGGAAACGCCGGGTAAGGCGCAGTGTGCACCGTTACCGCCTTTGGCCGATTGCCCTTCATGTCGAGTTCGACCCAGTCCTCGCCCGCGCTGATGTGGGCGCCGGCCTCCTCAAGCTTGGCCAGCACGGCATCGAGCAGGGTGGGGTCGGTGTCCTTGAGCCGTACGCGCCCACCGCTGATCGCACCGGCCACCAGGAAAGTGCCGGTCTCGATGCGGTCGGGCAGAATGCGGTAGTCGCAGCCACTGAGGGTCTGCACGCCGTGGATCTCGATCGTGGAGGTGCCCGCCCCCCGCACGTCGCCACCCATGGCGTTCAGGCAGTTGGCCAGGTCCACCACCTCGGGCTCGCGCGCGGCATTCTCGATATAGGTCACGCCGTCGGCCAGCGCCGCCGCCATCATCAGGTTTTCCGTGCCGGTCACGGAGACGATGTCCATGACGATGCGCGCCCCCTTCAGCCGATCCGCCCGGGCGCGGATGTAGCCGTTCTCCATGGTGATCTCCGCGCCCATGGCGGCCAGGCCTTCCACGTGCAGGTTGACCGGGCGCGAACCGATGGCGCAGCCGCCGGGCAGCGAGACCTCGGCCTGGCCAAAGCGGGCCACCAGCGGCCCCAGCACCAGAATCGATGCGCGCATGGTCTTGACCAGGTCATAGGGGGCCACGAAGCGCTCGATGCTGCCCGGGTCCACCTCGATGACCATGCGCTCGTCGACGGTGAGTGACACGCCCATGCGACCGAGCAGCTCCATGGTCGTGGTCACGTCGTGCAGGTGCGGCACGTTACTGATCCGCATGGGCGAGTCGGCCAGCAGGGTGGCGCAGAGAATCGGCAGCACGGAGTTCTTGGCACCGGAGATGCGCAGCTCGCCATTCAGTGGCTTACCGCCGGTAATGATCAGCTTTTCCATCGCGTGGGAACACCCTCGGGCCCGCGATCAAGGCGACAAACCGCCCTGGCGCGCGCATGGCTGGCAGAAAAAGGGGGAATCATAGCGAAAAACGCCGCCAAACGGCAGCGCCCGGGTCCGAAAACCTCAGTCGCGCATCAATGCGCGATGGGGATCACATCCTCGAGATCGCTGAGTTCGACGATGGCACGCACCCGGTCCGGCACGGCGCGAAACGCGATCCGGCCACCCGCGGCGTCCGCCTGTCGCATCCATTCGAGCATCAGGGCCACGGCCGCGCTGTCGGCGTGCTCGACGCCCTCACAGTCGATCTCGACCGGCTCGGCGGCAAACAGGCCCGCGGCGTCCGCGAGCAGCCGCGGTACCGTCTCGACGGTGATCTCGCCCGCCAGCCGGTAGCGCCCCCCGCCCTGTCGCTCCAGACGCGCCACGCTCATTGAACCGGATCGACCTCGCCCTTGCGATTGGCCGTTGCCAGACGCTCGATGAGCGCCTGCAGGCTGGACTGGGCGATCTCTTCGTTGAAGCTGGTGCGATAGTTCTTCACCAGACTCAGGCCGTCGATGGTCACGTCGTACACCAGCCACTCGTTGCCGACCTGCCGCAGACTGTAGTTGACGGGTACGCGCGGCCGACCATCACCCCGATCGACCTCGGTGTAGACGGTGACGCGACCGCTGGACGCATCCCCGCGTGCCGGCAGGTAGACGACGCGGGCGCCGGTGTAATCTGCCAGCGATCGGGAATAGGTGCGCACCAGCATGACCTTGAACTCGCCCATGAAACACTCGCGCTGCTCGGGCGTGGCGTCGCGCCAGTGGCGACCCAGCGTCAGCTTGGTCATGGCATCGAAGTCGATCAGCGGCATGATGACCTCGTCCACCAGGCGCAGGGCGTAATCCGGATCGTCCGCGATGCGCTGACTCTCCTCGTCGAGGATCTTCATCACCCGCTGCGAGGCGTCCTTGATCATTTCCTCGGGCGATTGCGCGGCCACCGCCACGGCCGAGCTCATCAGCCCGAATGACAGGAGCGCGGCAATCAACGTGTTGAAAAGTTTCATGGCCTGCCCTCGTCAGTTGGTCGTCAGCCGGTTCAGGAGTCTGCTCACCATTTCCTCGAGCACCAGTGCGGACTGGGTGAACTCGACGCGGTCTCCATCCTTCAAGACCTCCATCTCGGCGCCTGGTTCCAGCGCCACGTACTGTTCGCCGAGCAGCCCCGAGGTATAGATGGAGGCGATCGTGTCCATGGGGAGGTAGTCGTGCTTCGCGTCCAGGGTCATCGTGACCTCGGCGCGGAAGCTCTCCGGATCATAGCGAATGGCCGTGACCCGGCCGACACGCACGCCGGAGACGGTCACCGGCGAGCGCACCTTGAGGCCGCCGATGTTATCGAACTGGGCCGTCACCTGGTAGCCGGCGGTGTTCTGGAAGCTGCTCAGGTTACTGACCTGCATCGCCAGCATGAACAGGGCGGCAAAGCCGGCGGCGATGAAGATGCCGACCAGGATCTCGATCTTGCGTGTGGTTTCCATAGGAGCGTATCCGCGTTCAGAACTTGTTGAACATCAGTCCGGTGAGGATGAAATCCAGCCCCAGCACGGCCAGCGAGGAGTGCACCACGGTGCGCGTGGTCGCCCGGCTCACGCCCTCGGAGGTAGGCGTCGCATCGTAGCCCTCGAACAGGGCGATCCAGGTGACCACGAAGCCGAACACCAGGCTCTTGATCACGCCGTTCATCACGTCCTCGTTGAAATCGACGCTGTCCTGCATCTGCGACCAGAACGCGCCGGCGTCCACGCCGAGCAGGCCCACGCCGACGAAGTAGCCGCCCATCACGCCCACCGCGCTGAAGATGATGGCCAGTAGCGGCATGGAGAAGAAGCCGGCGAGAAAGCGCGGCGCGACCACGCGTCGCATCGGGTCCACCGCCATCATCTCCATCCCCGAGAGCTGCTCGGTGGACTTCATCAGACCGATCTCAGCGGTAAGCGCGGAGCCCGCCCGGCCCGCGAACAGCAGGGCCGTGACCACCGGCCCCAGCTCCCGCAGCAGCGACAGCGACACCACGGTACCCAGCGACTGCTCGGCACCGAAACCCACCAGGGTATTGTAGCCCTGCAGGCCCAGCACCATGCCGACGAACCCGCCGGAGACCACGATGATGAGCAGCGACAGCACGCCCACGGCGTAGACCTCGCGGATCACCAGCCGGGGCCGCATGACGAGCACGTGCAGGCCGCCGAGCATCGACAACAGGAACAGGTGTCCGCGCCCCAGGCGCTCGAACATGCCGAGCCCCCAGCGCCCCAGACGCGCCAGGCTATCGAGCATCTCGCCCTCCGTTCATCAGGTCCTCACGGTAGTCGGCGGCCGGGTAATGGAAGGGCACCGGACCGTCCGGCAGCCCCTGGAGAAACTGGTTGGCCCAGTCCGAGGCGGTCTTGGCCAACGCCTCGGGGGTACCACGCTCCACCACCTTGCCGTCGGCAATGAGATAGACGTCATCGGCGATCGACAGCGTCTCCCGCACGTCGTGCGAGACCACGATGCTGGTCAGGCGAATGGCGTCGTTGAGGCGCTTGATGAGGGTGACGATGGTGCCCATCGTGATGGGGTCGAGCCCGGTGAAAGGCTCGTCGTACATGATCATCATCGGGTCCAGGGCGATGGCGCGGGCCAGCGCCACGCGCCGGGCCATGCCGCCGGACAGTTCCGCCGGCATGAGGTCACGCGCCCCGCGCAGCCCCACGGCCTCGAGCTTCATCAGTACCAGGTCGCGAATCATGCGTTCCGGCAGCCGCGTGTGCTCCCGCAGCGGGAAGGCGACGTTGTCGAACACGCTGAGATCGGTGAGCAGCGCCCCGCTCTGGAACAGCATGCCCATGCGCCGGCGCAGGCGGTAGAGATCGCCGCGCCCGAGGCGGTGCACGTCCTGACCGTCCACGCGGATGCTGCCGTGCTGCGGGCGCAGCTGGCCGCCGATGAGCTTGAGCAGGGTGGTCTTGCCGGTGCCGCTCGGCCCCATGATGGCCGTCACGCGACCGGCATGGATGTCCAGGTCCAGGCCATCGAAGATCTTGCGCGAGCCACGCGCAAAGTGCAGGTCGCGCACCTCGATCAACGGCGTCCCTTCACGTCCTGTAGCAGTTGTCGTCAGCGTAGCGATAAGCCCAGTCTCCGGCGATGCCGTCCCAGATCAAGCCCGGCAGTTTGTTTACAGCCGGCGCGGGTGTCAACAGACACCCATCAGCCGCCCCAGCGTGCGCAGGTCGTCGAGTACGTCCAGCGGACCGTCAACGAACAGGTAGAGGCGCGGTCCGTCGGCGGCGTCGACAAAGGCCTCGAGCACCTCGCGCATGGCCCGCGGCGAACCCAGGCGGTCGGCCGAGACCCGCGCCAGCCGCGCCACAGCGCCCTGCCCCGCCTCGCCGCCCCAGACGGCGGCGGGCTCCACGCGAATGGCCGTGAAGGCCTCGCCCAGCACGGCGGCATGTACCGGCGCGGTCGCCACCACCGCCTCGAGCTGCTCGCCCAGGGCGGCAACGGCCTGCCCGATCGCCGTGCACCCCGGCGAATCCGCGTGCCGCTCATCGAGGGCCACCACGAAACGGAAGGCCTCGCTCACATCCTCACGCCAGACGGCGGTATCCGGCGGTGTCTCGACCAGCCAGGCCTCGGCCGGCACCCACACCGCGGCGCTGGTATTGGCGTAATAGGCGAGGCGCCAGTCCTCCGGCAAGTCGTCCGGATAGAAGGGATCGGCCCGATCCCAGCCAACGGCGCCGATTTCGATCATCCGGGTAGTGGTCCGGTTTGGCATGCATACCCCGACTCAGGTTCCGGCCAGGTTAAAAGGCCGCAGCTTAACACAGCCTGACGGGCCGGCGAGGCTCCGGATGTGGCCTTGTTAAGGCCCGCGTGAGTAGAATGCGGCCCATGCACTTCGACCTCTTCTACGAACTGTCGGTCCCGCCGTTCATGCAACGCCGCGAGACCGCGGTCTACGCCGAGACCCTCGACGAACTCGCGCTGGCCGAGGAACTGGGCTTTCGCACGGCCTGGCTGGTGGAACACCACTTCATGCCCGGCTACTCGCACAGTACCGCGCCCGACATGTTCCTCGCCGCCGCCTCGCAGCGCACCCGGCGCCTGCGCCTGGGCAACGCCATCTTCCCCCTGCCCTACCATCACCCGGTGCGGGTGGCCGAACGGGTCGCGACCCTGGACGTGCTCTCGCAGGGGCGCGCCGAATTCGGCTTCGGCCGCGGCTTCTCCCCCGTCGAGTACGCCACCTTCGGGGTCTCCATGGCCGACAGCCGCAGCTACACCGAGGAGGCCATGGACATCGTGCGCCGCTCCTTCGACGGCGCCCCCCTGTCCTTCGCTGGCCGCCACTTCCAGTTCGAGAACCTCGAGATCCTGCCCAAGGTCGTGCAGCAGCCGCACCCGCCCCTGTGGACCGCGGCCGTGAGCCCCGACAGCTTCGAGATGGCTGCGCGCCTGGGCATCGGCGTGCTGGTCGGCCCCTTCAAACCCTGGTTCATGATCCGCGAGGACATCCGCCACTACCGCGCGGCCTGGCAGCGCTATCACGGCGACGCGCCGGCCGGCGCCGGGCAGAACCCGCGCGTGGCGATGACGCTGGGCGTGTACTGCCACGAATCGGCGAAGACTGCCCGCGAGCGGGCCCGCGAGCCTTTCGAGTGGTTCTACGGCCAGCTCCTCAACCAGACCCGCCCGGTACTCGAGAACCTGTACGAGAGCTACGAGTACTACCGCAAGATGGGCAAGTTCCGCGGACTGCTCAACAAGACGGTGAACCTCACCCTGCTCGATACGCTGGGCATGGCTGCGGTGGGCGATCCGAAACACTGCATCAAGCGCATCGAGGCGCTGAAGAAGGCGGGCGTGGACCACGTGCTCTGCGCCTTCGGCGCAGGCGCCATGCCCACCGAGGCGGTGCGCGACACCATGCAGCTGTTCGCGGACACGGTCATGCCGGCCATAAACGGCGACGGTCGCTGATATCCGATGCGGCTGGTCGTCACCGGCAGCGCCGGCCATCTCGCCCGCGTCCTCGTCCCGCGGCTCCTGCGCGAACCCGGGGTCGAGCACATCACCGGCATCGACCATGCCGCCCACGACTACCCCAGCCCGCGTTACCGGGCAGTGATCGCCGACGTGCGCGACCCCGGGGTCGCGGCCTACCTGGATGGTGCCGATGCACTCATCCACATGGCCTTCGTGCTCATGGGCGGGCGCCTCGGGCGGGCCCGCCACCGCCGCGAGACCGTCCGCGAGGTCAACGTCGAGGGCAGCCGCAACGTCTTTGCCGCGGCGGCGCACGCCGGCGTGTCCCGGCTCGTCTTCGTTTCCAGCGCGTCGGTGTACGGCGCCTGGCCCGACAACCCGCCGCTGATGGACGAGACGCAGCCGCTGCGGGCCATGCCGGGCTTTGCCTACGCGGAGGACAAGGTCGCGGTGGAGCGGTGGCTGGATGGCTTCGAGGCCGAGCACCCCGCGACCACCGTGATCCGGCTGCGCCCCCACGTGATTCTCGGGCCGCATGCCCACCCCCTGCTAAAGGCGCTGCTGCGCCAGCCCTTCTACCCGCGCCTGCCGCGCCCGGCGCTCACCCAGTGCGTGTGGGAGGACGACGTCGCCGAGGCCATTTTGCTGGCCACCCGCGGCGGCTCCGCCGGGGCCTATAACCTGGCCGCCGACGGAGCCATGAGCTTTCGCGACATGATCCGGCTCGGCCATCGCCATGCCCTGCCCCTGCCACTGGGTCTCGCGTCGCTGGCCCACCGGCTGGCCTGGTGGCTGCTGCCGGAGGTGGGCGAGCCCGGCTGGGTACAGGGCATGCAGCACGACCTGGCCGTGGACGCCACCCGGGCCCGCGCGCGCCTCGGCTGGCGACCGCGTCACGACTGTGCCGAGTGCGTACTGCAGATCGCGGGGCCACGCCATGTATAATCCCCGACTTTGACCCCAACCATCGCGCGCCACGACATGCTGCTACCGTTGTCCGCCATCATCCTCGGCTTCGCCGTCGTCATCTGGAGTGCCGACCGCTTCATTGCCGGCGCGGCCGGCCTGGCCCGCAACCTCGGCATCTCGCCCATGGTGATCGGCCTGACCATCGTCGGCTTCGGCACGTCCGCGCCCGAGATGCTCATCGCCGGATTCTCCGCCTTCGAGGGGAGTCCGGGGATGGCGATCGGCAACGCCATCGGCTCCAACATCACCAACATTGCCCTGATCCTCGGCGTCACGGCACTGGCCGCACCGCTGACCGTGCACTCGCAAACGCTGCGCCGCGAGCTGCCGTTGCTGATCCTGATCACGGTGCTGGTGCTGGCCCTCCTGCTCGACGGCGACCTGTCGCTGTTCGACGGCATCCTGCTGATGGGCAGTCTGTTCGTCGTGATGGGGTGGATCATCTACACCGCCATGGCGGCGCGCGACCACGGCGACCCGATGGAGGCCGAGTTCGAGGCCGAGGTGCCGGTACTGCCCATGGGCAAGGCGATCTTCTGGCTGCTCGTCGGCCTGGCCCTGCTGCTCGCCAGTTCGCGACTGGCGGTCTGGGGCGCCGTGGAAG
>DSDH01000076.1 GCA_011055475.1 Phycisphaerales bacterium
AAGAAGCACGGCGGGCGGAATCACCACGGCCGGACCACCGTGCGGTTCCGCGGGGGCGGCGCGCGGCGGATCTACCGGATCATCGACTTCAAGCGCAACAAGGACGGTATCCCCGCCAAGGTGGCCACCATTGAGTACGATCCCAACCGCAACTGCTTCATCTCGCTGCTGCACTACGTCGACGGGGAGAAGCGCTACATCCTCTCGCCCGAGGGGCTGAAGGTGGGCGACATGGTCGAGAGCGGCCAGGTGGTCGAGCCGAAGGTGGGTAACGCCATGCCGCTGGCGTCGATTCCGGTGGGCGTGGAGGTGCACAATATCGAGATGCGACCGGGCCAGGGCGGCAAGCTGGTCCGATCAGCCGGGGGCGTGGCGCGGCTGATGGCCCGGGAGGGCGACTGGGCCACGATCGTGCTGCCCAGCGGTGAGATGCGCATGGTCCGCAAGGAATGCCGCGCGACGATCGGACAATTGAGCAACAGCGACTATCAGAACATCAACCTGGGCAAGGCGGGTCGCAAGCGGCACATGGGGCGTCGGCCCCACGTGCGTGGCAAGGCGATGAACCCCGTGGCGCATCCCATGGGCGGCGGCGAGGGCCGCAGCAACGGCGGGCGGCATCCGTGCTCGCCGACGGGCGTCCTGGCCAAGGGCGGAAAGACCCGAAATCCGCGGAATCCGAGCAACAAGTGGATCATCCGTCGCCGCAAGAACAAGCGCAGCGGGCAACTGGTGCTCTAAGCGGGGTGTGGCGACGACGTCGAGGGAAGCTGAAGGGACAGGATGGGACGATCTCAACGAAAAGGGCCTTACGTCGACGAGAAGCTTTATCTGAAGGTGATGAAGCAGACCGAGACGGGCGCGCGCGACCCGATCAAGACCTGGGCCAGAAGCTGCACGATTATTCCGGAATTCGTCGGCTTCACCTTCATGGTGCACAATGGGAAGATGTTCAACCGGGTTTTTGTCACGGAGGACATGGTCGGGCACAAGCTCGGGGAGTTCTCGTTGACGCGGACGTTCAAGGGACACGCGGGCGGCAAGCGGACGCGCTGAGGCGCCGGGTGCCGAGTTCGGGCATGGAACCATAGGATAGATGTATGCTGTGCGTTGAAAAATTCAACCGGTTTTGCGAGCAGCGAGCTATCGGCGCCGACCAGTTGGCCGGTCACCTGGCCCGGGGCGGACTTCGGGCGCAGGACGCGGCGCGGGCGATCCGCAATTGGCGGCAACGACGATTCTCTCCGATGCCGACGACGGAAGACGTTGAACGTCTGGCCGGCGCGCTGGGCGTGGAGGCCAATGATATTTCGGAGTGGCGGGCGGCCTATCGGTACGCCCCGTCCTCGCCGCGGAAGGCGCGCCTGGTGACGGAATTGGTGGCCGGACAGAACGTTCAGGACGCCCTGGACATGCTCAAGTTCGAGCACCGTCGGGCCGCCTCGTTCGTGCGCAAGGTCCTGGAGAGCGCCATCGCCAACGCCAACGAGGCCGCGGCGGACGTGGAGAACCTGTACATCCTGGAGATCCGCGTGGATGGCGCGGGCCGCCGGATCGGCACAAAGGGCTGGCGGGCCAAGGACCGAGGCCGAGCCCATCCGATTCGCAAGGAGGCCAGTCATATCCACGTGCGGTTGACCGAGGAATAGGGCCGCGGGAGGACGAACGGAACACGTTCTAGAGCAGGGTTTTATGGGCCAGAAAACATCGCCAATTGGGTTTAGAACGGGCATCACGCTACCGTGGCAGAGCACGTGGTTCGCGCCGAAGGCTAACTACGGCGAGTTCCTGATGGAAGATTGGAGGATCCGCAAGTTCATCGACGAGCGGTTCAACCGGCAGCCACCGTACTCGGCCGTCTCGAAGGTGGAGATCGCACGGACCCGCAACGAGGTGAAGGTGACGCTGCACACGGGCCGGCCGGGCATGGTCATCGGTCCCCGTGGAGCGGAGGTCGAGACCCTCAAGACGCAACTGGAGGAGTTGGTCGACCGCAAGATCAGCGTGAACGTCGTGGAGATCAAGGAGCCGGCCCTCGACGCAACGCTTATGGCCGAGAATATCGCCCAGCAACTGGTCAAGCGGGCCTCCTACCGGCGGACTATGAAAATGGCCTGTGAGAACGCGATGAACGCCGGCGCCAAGGGGGTGAAGGTGATTTGTTCGGGGCGTCTGGCCGGTGCGGAGATCGCGCGAACCGAGACGCAGAAGATGGGCAGCATCCCGCTGCATACGCTGGATGCCGACGTGGACTACGGTCTGGCGGTCGCGCGGACGACCTATGGGACGATCGGCGTGAAGGTCTGGATCTACCGCGGCAAGTTCGGTGAAGAACCGGTGGCGCCCGGGCGCGGTACGCGACGTCCGCGGGCACGGCGGCCGGCCGGACCGCGAACCGGTCGGACGGGCGGACCTCGCACACGAGGCGAGACCTCGGATCGGGGCGCTCCGGCGGCGCCGGCAGCCGGTGAGGGAACCGGCGCCTCGAACCAGGCGGCGCAAGAGAACTGAGCGGGTGACAAGGGTTTGAACCATGGCATTGATGCCGAAGCGAGTCAAGTACCGCAAACAGCAGCGCGGGCGAATGCGCGGCAACGCGTGTCGTAAGAACTTCGTCGCGTTCGGGGAGTACGGTCTGCAGACCCTCGAGAGCCACTGGATCACGGGGCGGCAGATCGAGGCGGGCCGTGTGGCGGCTACGCACTTCCTGCGGCGCGAGGGCAAGGTGTACATCCGGATCTTCCCGGACCACAGCTACTCCGCCAAGCCGCTGGAGACGCGGATGGGCAAGGGCAAGGCGGAGGTGGCCGGGTGGGTCGCGCGGGTCAAGCCGGGGACGGTGTTGTTTGAGATCAGCGGCGTGCCCGAGGAGACGGCCAAGACCGCCCTGCTGCGGGTGGCCCACAAGATGCCGGTGCGGTGCCGGCTCGTGACGCGCAGGCATTCGTTGTAGTGAGGCGAAGATGAAGGCTTCCGAAATCCGAGAGCTGCGCGACGATGAGCTGGTCCTGCGGCTGGAGGAGCTGGAACGGCGGTTGTTTGAGATCCGGGCCCAGTCGGTCACGGAGAAGATCGCGGACAGTTGCGCGCGACGGAACGTGCGACGGGACATCGCGCGGATCAAGACGGTCATGAAAGAACGACAGGTGCACAGCCGGTAGGAACCGATGGACGAGTCGAAACGGAAGAACGTCAGGCGTGCGGTGGTCGTCAGCAAGAGCGGCGATAAGAGCATCACCGTGCAGATCGACTATAAAGTCAAGCATCCCCGGTACGGCAAGTACATGAAGCACCGGACGAGGCTGGGGGTGCACGACGAACAAAACGTGGCGGGCGTGGGCGATATCGTGGAGATCTGCGCGTGTCGGCCGATCAGTAAACGCAAGAGTTGGCGCCTCGTGAACGTGGTGACCAAGGCAGTGATTGAGTAAGGGAACGGCCCGGTGATTCAGCAAGAGAGCATGTTGGACATCGCCGACAACAGCGGCGTGAAAACGGCACAGTGCATTAAGGTGTTGGGCCGCAGCAGCAGCCGCAAGGGCAAGTGCACCCGCCCGACCGCCGGCGTGGGCGACATCGTGTGCGTCGCCATCAAGAAGCGGTTGCCGACGTGTCAATTAAACGACAAGAAGGTGCACAAGGCGGTCATCATCCGGACGAAGTTTCCGGTGCGTCGGGCGGACGGCAGCTACGTGCGCTTCGACAGCAACGCGGCCGTCATGATCGACAACGACCGTAACCCGATCGGGACGCGCATCTTCGGCGCCGTCGCGCGGGAGTTGCGGGAGAAGAGCTTCATGAAGATCATCTCCCTGGCCGGTGAGGTGGTTTGAGAGGCCGGGCGAAGCGCGGGGCGAAGACCATGGCACGACATATCACAAAGGGCATGATGGTTCAGATCATTGCCGGCGAGCACGCCGGCAAGACCGGTGAGGTGATGAAGGTGCTGGTGTCCAAAAACCGGGTGCTCGTCAAAGGGGTGAACCTGGTGCACAAGCACGTGCGTCCGTCGCAGCAGAATCCGCACGGCGGACGGATTCGGGTCGAGCGTCCGATTCATTTGAGCAACGTGCAGCCGTTGGATGAGTCCGGCCACGGCGCACGGGTGCGATTCGTGGTGGAAAAGGGCGAGAAGCGCCGCGTGACGGCCGACGGACACAAGGTGTCGGTCGTGGCCCATGCGAAGGGCGGGAAGAAGTAACCCCGCGCGGCGGACAGACGGCGGACAGAGACGGGATGAAATAATGTCGCGGTTGAAAGACCTTTACAAATCGAAGATCGTGCCGGCGTTGATGGAGCGTTTCGGGTACCACAGCCTCATGGCCGTTCCCCGGATGGAAAAGGTCGTGGTGTCGATGGGCGTGGGACGGGCGGTGCAGGATAAGAAGATCTTGGATACCGCGTTCGAGGACCTGATGCAGATCGTCGGTCAGCGTCCGGTGATCTGTGCCGCGAAGCGGAGCGTGTCGAACTTCAAGGTTCGAGCCGGCGACAAGACGGGTCTGAAGGTGACCCTCCGCAAAGAGCGGATGTACGAATTCATGGATCGGCTGATCAATCTGGCGATTCCGCGGGTCAAGGACTTCCGTGGGTTGAGCCCGAACGCGTTTGACGGCCGGGGCGACTACTCGATGGGCCTCGGTGAGCAGAGCGTGTTCCCGGAGGTGGACCCCGCGCGGATCGTGAATACGCAGGGGATGAATATTACGTTTGTGACGACGGCCAAGACCGATGAGGAAGGGCGCGAGTTGCTGCGCCTCTTCGGCATGCCGTTTCGGGAGTAAGGATCGGGCGGTCCCGTCGGGGCGCTCGCAGCGGAGAGTCTGAATGTCGACGACAGCACTGGAAAACAAGGCACGCAAGAAGCCCAAGTACCGCAGCCGGGCATATACGCGGTGCCAGATTTGCGGTCGCGCCCGGGCGGTCTACCGCAAGTTTCAGGTGTGCCGGATCTGCTTCCGGACGATGGCGAACGCCGGGCAGATCCCCGGGGTCAAGAAGGCCAGTTGGTAACACGAGCAAACGGGCGACGCCGGGGACGGGTCGCCGTGTGGAGAAGAGACGACGATGAGCTTGAGTGATCCGATCGCAGACATGCTGACGCGGATACGCAACGCCGGTCGGGCGGGCATGAAGCAGGTGAACGTCCGCTCGTCGAAGGTCTGCCAGGGCATTGCGCGTGTCCTGAAGGACGAAGGCTATATCCAGGATTTCGACGTGATCGACGACGCCCGCCAAGGGGTGATCCGCATTACCCTGAAGCGCGGACGCGGCGGTGAGCCCGCGATCACCGAGATTCGGCGGATCAGCAAGCCGGGCTGCCGGGTGTACCGGGGATGCGAGGCCCTGGATCCCGTGCTGGGCGGGCTGGGTATCACGATCGTGTCGACGAGTCGGGGCGTGGTCAGCGACAGACAGTGTCGCCGTGAGAATATCGGCGGCGAGATTCTTTGTACGGTGAGCTGAGATGAGCCGGATAGGAAAAAAACCGATTGCGATCCCGGCGGGCGTGAAGGTCGAGTTGAAGGGCCGACGGGTGCACGTCAGCGGGCCCAAGGGCACGCTCGAACTGGACTGTCACCCCGCGATAGACGTCACGGTCGACGGCGGTCAGGTGACGGTGGCCAATCCACGCCCCCGCGCGCGGGCCTGTCGGGCCCTGCACGGCACCATGCGGGCCCTGGTGCAGAACATGGTTACCGGCGTGAGCACGGGGTTCTCGCGGACCCTGGAGATCTACGGCACGGGATACAACGTCAAGGAGCAGGGCGGGCAGTTGGTCTTGAACGTGGGCTACAGTCATCCGGTCTCGATCCCTGTCCCCAAGTCCGTCAAGGTCGAGATCAAGACGCCGGCGACGCGGGGCAACGACGTGCCGGCGGTGTTCACGTGCTCGGGACCCGACCGTCAGGTGCTGGGGCAGTTCCTCGCCAACGTGCGAAAGGTGCGGCCCCCGGAGCCCTACCAGGGCAAGGGGATTCGTTACGCCGATGAGACGGTGCGTCGCAAGGTCGGTAAGGCCTTCTCCTCGGGCGGATAGTCGTAGCGGAACCAGACGACCCGGCAAGCCGGGGCGGTGGCACAGAGAGACAAACGAACGGAACGGGATACAGCGATGCGGTGGGAGCGGATTCAAAAGGCCAGGGAGCGGCGGGACTGGCGGTCACGACGGAAGGTGTTCGGCACGGCCGAGCGGCCTCGGCTGACGGTCTTTCGGTCGAGCCGGCATATTTACGCCCAGGTCATCGACGACGTGGCCGGTGTCACGCTGGCGGCGGCCAGCACCCGTGGACGGACGCTGCGCGATCAGGTCGCCCGCGGGGGCAACAAGCAGGCCGCCGAGATGGTGGGCACGGCCCTGGCCAAGGAGGCCTTGGGGGTCGGCATCAAGTGCGTGTGTTTCGATCGGAACGGGTACCGGTATCACGGGCGCGTCAGGGCCCTGGCTGAAGCCGCACGCAAGGCCGGACTGGTGTTTTGACGACCGAGAGCCGCGTTCGACGCAGGATGGAGACGTAAATTGGCGGAAGAATTGACTCGCAACGAAACACCGACCGAAGTGCCTCTTGAGGACACCGTGGTCAAGGTCTACCGGTGCTCGAAGGTGGTCAAGGGCGGCCGGCGGTTCAGCTTTGCCGCGCTGGTCGTGGCCGGCGACCGCAACGGCACCGTGGGAATCGGCTACGGCAAGGCCAACGAGGTGCCCCCGGCCGTCGAGAAGGGCGTCAAGGAGGCCAAGAAGAATCTGCACCGGATTCCCCTGGTGGACGGGACCCTCCCCCACGCGGTGGAGGGGCGATGCCGGGCGACGCGGGTTCGCCTGGTGCCGGCCGGGGCGGGTACGGGCGTCATCGCCGGATCGAGTGCCCGTGCGGTGTTGGAGTATGCCGGCGTGCGAAACGTGTTGACCAAGATCTACGGCAGCACCAGCGCCAAGAACGTGGTCAAGGCCGTCCTCGACGGGCTGCTGCAACTGCGGGATAAGGCGACGGTGGAGGCGTTGCGTGGGGTCGAAGTCGACGTTGAAAAGAGGTGGTGAGTCGACCATGTTGAGCAATGAAATCACGGCGATAGCCGGTGCCAGCAAGAAGCGCAAACGCGTGGGTCGCGGTCGGGGAACCGGCCAGGGCAAGACCTGCGGACGCGGTCACAAGGGGGCCCACAGCCGCTCCGGCTGGTCGGCGCGGGCCATGTACGAAGGCGGTCAGATGCCGCTCTTCCGTCGGCTGCCGAAACGAGGCTTCAACAACGTCAACTTCGGCCGGCGTTACGAGATCGTGAACGTGTCGGACCTGGAGCGGCGGTTCAGTGAGGGGACCACGATCAGCGTGGCGGAGCTGGTCGCGGCAGGGCTCGTGGCCAGCGCCCAAAGCCGGGTGAAGATCCTCGGCGACGGCGAGCTGACCAAGCGACTCGTTGTGGTCGCGCATAAATTCAGCAAGAGCGCTGAGCAGAAGATATCGGGATGCGGGGGGACGGCCAAGGTGGTGGCCTAGGACGGGCTCACCCTTAGCGGAAGGTGCACGGACATGCTCAGACGGATTACCAACATATTTCGCGTCCCGGATTTGCGAAACAAGGTGCTTTTCACCTTGGCGTTGCTGTGCATCTATAGAATCGGGTTTCATATTCCCGTGCCGGGGTATGACATCCAGCGTCAGTTGGGCACGGACCAGGGCGAGTCCGGCAATCCGCTGGGCCAGGTGACCGAATACCTGCAGATGTTCAGCGGCGGGCGTCTGGACCAGAGCAGCCTGTTCGGCCTGGGTATTATGCCGTATATTTCGGCGTCGATTATCCTGATGTTGCTGGGGGAGGTACTGCCGGCCCTGCGGAAGCTGCGCGAGGAGGGCCAGGCCGGTTACAAGAAGATTCAGGAGTATACCCGGTATCTGACGGTGCCGTTGTGCCTGCTGCAGTCCGTGATGTTTATGAAGATGATGGGCGGCGAGGTCTACGGTGGGATGGAGCGCCGGGCGGTGTTCATGGGCATGCTGGGCATGACCGCCGGCACGATGTTCCTGATGTGGCTGGGCGAACAGATTGACGAGTACGGCATCGGCAACGGGATCAGCCTGATTATCATGGCGGGGATCCTGGCCCGAATGCCCGGGGCCGTGCAGAGTGTCTACCAGAACACCGAGTTTCGCGTGGGGGCCTCGCCCGGCGCCTACGGACCCGGAACGATCATCATCCTGATCCTGTCGTTCCTGTTCGTGGTGGCCGGGGCGATCCTGATCACGCAGGGCCAGCGCCGAATCCCCATTCAGCAGGCCAAGCAGATGCGCGGGCGGCGGATGTACGGGGGCCAGCGGCACTATCTGCCGTTGCGGGTGAATCATGGCGGTGTGATGCCGATCATCTTCGCGTCGAGCCTCTTGATGTTTCCGCCGATCATCGTACGGTGGCTGGAAGCCTGGCCGTGGCTGGCTTCGACCCGCTTCTACGGGCATTTGCAGCAGGCCGTTTTGCCCTCGTCTTACATCTACACCGTCAGCGAGATCATCCTGATTTTCCTGTTTGCGTATTTCTGGACGACCGTCCAGTTTCAGCCCAAGGATATGGCCAAGCGTTTGCGGGACTCCGGCAGCTTCATTCCGGGTCTGCGTCCGGGGCATCGGACGGCGGAGTACCTCGAGGCCGTGATGACCCGGATCACCTTTTACGGGGCGTCGTTCCTGGCGTTTATCGCCGTGGTGCCCACGGTGGTGAACCAGTTGTTGGGCGTCGAGTTTCGGGTGGCGACGTTCCTGGGCGGAACGGGACTCTTGATCGTGGTCAGCGTCTCGCTCGATCTGGTCCAGCGGATCGAGGCCAACCTCCTCATGCGCAACTATGAAGGCTTCACGGAGTCGGGACGGATTAAGGGAGCGTATTCGTGAGATTGATTCTTCTGGGGCCTCCCGGGGCCGGCAAGGGCACGCAGTGCAAACGGATTGTGGAGAAGTACGGGCTGACGCATCTGTCCAGCGGGGATATCCTGCGGGCCGAGCGGGCCGCCGGCACGGCGTTGGGTCGTAAGGCCCAGAGCTATATGGACAGCGGGGCGCTGGTGCCGGACGACGTGATTATCGACATGATGGCCGGGGCGATGCAGAAGGCCGCCGGGGGCTACGTGCTGGACGGCTTTCCTCGGACGGTGGCCCAGGCCGAAGGGCTCGACGCCGCGTTGGACAAGGCCGGGCAAACACTGGATGCGATTGTGAACCTGGTGGTGGATGATGAGGTGATCGCCCGACGTCTGACGGGGCGGCGGAGTTGCCCGGTGTGCGGGGCGGTGTACCATATTGAGAACCTCAAGCCGAGGGTCGAGGGGCAGTGCGACAAGGGATGCGGCCCCCTGGTGCAACGCGATGATGACAAGCCGCAGGTGGTGCGGGCCCGGCTCAAGACGTACCACGAACAGACCGCCGCGGTGGTGGGGTATTACCAGCGGCGGGGCCGGTCGGTCGTGGAGATCGACGCGGACCGGGATATCGACGACGTGACCACGGCCCTGTTCGCCGAGCTGGATCGGCTGGCTGGGTAGGTTGTGGCAGATGGCGATTACTCTGCGAAGCCCTCGAGAGATCGATCAGCTTCGGCGGGCGGGCGCGGTGGTCGGCCAAGTTCTTTCAAAACTGTCGGAAGCGGCCCGGCCGGGGGTGACGACGGCCGAGCTGGATGCACTGGCCCTGGAGATCACCGAGGCCGCCGGGGCGACGGCCCTGTTCAAGGGCGTGCGGAACCCGTACGCCGGACGGCCTTTCCCCGGCGCGATCTGTGCTTCGGTGAATGAGCAGGTGGTGCACGGCATCCCCTCGCCGCACGTGGTGCTTCGCGAGGGGGATATCCTGAGCGTGGATTTCGGCGCCCGGCTGGATGGCTATTGCGGTGATGCGGCCGTGACTGTGGCGGTGGGGCGGGTCACGGCGGATCGACGGCGTCTGATGGACGTGACGCGGCAACTGCTGGAGATCGCCATCGAGCGGATCGCGCCGGGTGTCAAGTGGAGTGCGGTGGCCGGGGCGATGGAGGCGTGCGCCCGACAGGCGGGATTCTCCGTCGTGCGGGATTTCGTGGGCCACGGCATCGGCACGGAAATGCACGAAGACCCGAAGCTGCCGAACTTCGTCAGTCCGGCGCTGTTGCAGAACGATATTCGACTGCGGGAAGGCATGATCCTGGCGGTCGAGCCGATGGTGAATATGGGGGGGGCGGCGGTCCGCACGCTGCGGGATGGATGGACGGTGGTGACGCGGGATCGGTCGTGCTCGGCGCATTTCGAGCACACGATCGCGGTGATCAAGCAGGGCTGCGAGGTATTGACGCGCGGTTCTTAACCGGCGTGGAGAAACAGGGAAAAGGCCTGGGAGTAGATGGCCAAGAAGGATGCGATACGCGTGGAAGCGAAGGTGATCGACGCATTGCCGAATGCGATGTTTCGCGTGCAGTTGGAAGGCGGACATCAGATTCTGGCGCATGTGTCGGGCAAGATGCGCATGCACTTCATTCGCATTCTTCCGGGCGACAAGGTCACGGTCGAGATGAGCCCGTACGATTTGACGCGGGGCCGGATTGTGTTGAGAAACTAGCCGTGAAACGACAAGCGATGGTGCAGACATGAAAGTGCGAAGCAGCGTCAAGCGGATTTGTGAGAACTGCAAGGTCATCCGCCGCAAGGGCGTGGTCCGTGTGATCTGTTCGGCGGACCCCCGACATAAGCAGCGGCAGGGTTGAACAGACAGGCCAACGAGACGACAGAGCAGGAGCAGGTATGCCGCGTATAGTGGGTGTAGACGTACCGAACGACAAGCCCGTGTGGGTGGCGTTGACGTATATCCATGGGATCGGGCGATGTACGTCGGAGCGGATTCTTAAGGAAGCGAACGTCGATCGGACGGTGCGGGCCGGAAAGCTCAGCGAGGACGAGGTCAGCCGCATCGCCCAGATCATCGACCGCGAGTACATCGTCGAGGGACAGTTGCGACGGCAGGTTTCCCAGAGCATCGCACGGCTCCGCGATATCGCGTGTTACCGCGGCATCCGACACCGGCGCGGGCTTCCCGTGCGGGGTCAGCAGACGCAGTCCAACGCGCGGACGCGCAAGGGACCGCGCAAGACCGTCGCGGGGAAAAAGGGCGTCAAGGAAATGCGGTAAGCCGCCGGAGCGGGAGCAAACAGGCGACTCGAGAGGACAGGTTCGATGGCACGACGGGTCAAACGCAAGATTCGAAGAAACGTGGTCAAGGCGATCGCCCATATCAAGGCGTCGTTCAACAACACCCTCGTGACGATCACGGACCGGGACGGCAATACGCTGTGCCGGGATTCGGGCGGCACGGTGGGCTTCAAGGGCTCGCGCAAGAGCACGCCGTTCGCGGCGCAGCGGGCCGGCGAGAAGTGCGCCCGCACGGCCATGCGGTATGGCGTGCGCGAGGTGGAAATCAAGGTCAAAGGGCCCGGTTCCGGGCGGGAATCCGCGATCAGCGCGTTGCAGGGCGCGGGCCTGCGCATCGCCTCGATTGAGGACGTTACTCCGATCCCGCACAACGGGTGTCGGGCTCGAAAGCGGCGGCGCGTCTAAGGCGCCGCGGCCGCGGGATCGACGAACAGAACCCATAGCGAGAGGAAACCAAGTTCATATGGCACGGTACCTCGGATCCTCATGTAAGCACTGCCGGCGGGAAGGCATCAAGCTGATGCTCAAGGGCGTGCGCTGTGAAACGGCCAAGTGCCCCGTGGAGAAACGCGAGCGGCACCTGGGGCCCGGTCAGCACGGATGGCGGCGCGGCCGTAAGAGCGACTACGCCGTTCGGCTCCGTGAGAAGCAGAAGGTCAAACGCTATTACGGCCTGCTGGAAAAGCAGTTCATGCGCTACTTCCAACAGGCGTCCCGACGCAAGGGCAACACGGGCCAGGCCCTGTTGAGCCTGCTGGAGCGGCGCCTGGACAACGTGGTGTACAAGCTGAATTTCGCCCCGTCGCGCAAGGCGGCGCGCCAGCTTATCGCTCACGGCCACGTGTATCTCAACGGGCGCAAGGCCGACATCCCCGATATTACGGTGCGTATCGGCGACAAGATCACCCTCAAGAATAACGAGCGCAGCCGCAAGCGCGTCAAGCAGCAGTTGGAGGCGAATCCCAGCTTCACCGTGCAGGGCTGGCTGCAGTTGGACCCCGAAAAACCCGCCGCCACCGTGGTGGCTTTACCCGGCCGCGAGGACGTTCAGCTCGTGGTCGAGGAGCACCTGGTTGTGGAGGCGTGTTCGCGATAATTGTCTGGTACAGTGGCGAGTCACAGAGAGCGGCGCCCCTGTTGGCCCAGGGGCGGTGCTGAGAACATTTGCTGCTAGACGGGAGGCCATTCATGCGGATAACCTGGAGAGGACTGGAACTGCCGACGCGGATCGAGCGGGACCACGACGTCTCGAGCGACCGATATGGGCGGTTCGCCATCGAGCCGTTCGAGCGCGGCTTTGGGACGACGATCGGCAACAGCCTGCGCCGCGTGTTGCTCTCGGCGCTGGAGGGCAGCGCCGTCACGTCCGTCAAGATCGCCGGCGTCGCACACGAGTTCACCACGATCCCCGGCGTTCTGGAGGACGTGACCGACATCGTTCTGAACGTCAAGCGGCTGGTCGTCCGCCTGGATGGTGAGGAATCGAAGACGATTCGCGTCGCCGCAAAGAAGGCCGGTCCCGTGACGGCGTCCATGATCGAGCACGACGCCTCCGTTCAGATCGCCAACGGGGACCTGGTTTTGGCGACGTTGACCGAGGATGTCCCGTTCGAGATGGAAATGACCGTGGCCAACGGACGGGGTTATTCGCCCGCCGTGGAGCGACTGGCTGAGGCCGACCGTTTCGAGCAAGAAATCGGGCGCATCGAGGTGGATGCCATTTACTCGCCGGTGCTCCGGGTCCGATACAAGACGGAGGACACGCGCGTCGGCCAGCGGACGAACTACGACAAGCTCATCCTCGAGATCTGGACCGATGGGACGGTTACCCCGGAGATGGCCCTGGTCGAGGCGGCCAAGATTCTGCGCAAGTACATCAATCCGTTTGTGCAGTATACCGAGGTGGGCGAAAAGACGGTCGAGGAGGGTGAGGTCAAGCCGGAGCCCAAGAGCGGGCCCGATGAAGAGCTCAAGGCCAAGCTGGCCTGGCCGATCGAGCAGCTCGACTTGACTGTGCGCAGTCGCAACTGCCTGGAATCGAATCACATCGAGACGGTGGGGCAGTTGGTGAAAATGACCGAAGCCGATTTGTTGAAGATCCGCAGTTTTGGCAAGACCAGCCTGCGGGAGATCCAGAGAAAGCTGGCCGACCTGGGCCTGTCGCTGGGCATGACCGACGTATAACAACGGTCGGACCATGTCCCCGACGGCCCCCTTGGGACGGCGCCGAAAGAGGTAGTGACTATGCGGCACAAAGTAGCGGGACGCCATCTGAGTCGAACCAGCGCGCATCGCCTGGCGCTGCGGCGGAATCTGGCGGCGTCGTTGTTCGAGCACGAGACGATTTCCACGACCTTGCCCAAGGCCAAGGAGGTGCGGCCGTTTGCCGAGAGGCTCATCACGCTGGCCAAGCGCGGCGACTTGGCGGCCCGGCGACGGGCCATCGCCCTGCTCAATGATCGGGCGATCGTGGAGGAGCGTGACGGCGAGCTCGTGGAAACCGGCACCGTTATCCGCAAGCTGTTCAGCGACATCGGGCCGCGATACCTGGATCGCGCGGGCGGCTACACCCGGATTGTTAAACTGGGCAAGAAACGTCTGGGTGACAATGGCCAGCTCGTGTTGCTGCAGTTGGTCGGTAACGAGCAGGGCGGCAAGAAACGCAAGTAACCCGCCGCGCAAACCGCGGCAAGGAGCCGATGCATGGGCCGGGATGACTGCATTTTCTGCCGGATTATCGCGGGGCAGATCCCATGCACGAAGGTGTACGAGGACGACGCGGTCCTGGCGTTCCTGGATATCGGCCCGATCAGCCCCGGCCATACGCTGGTCGTCGTCAAGCCGCATGTCCGGCACCTGTACGACGGCGATTCGGACGTGCTGGAAGGGCTCGGCTCGGCCTTGGGGCGGGTCGCCGGGGCGGTCGTCGAGGCCACCGGAGCCGATGGGTGCAACGTGCTGTGCAACAATGGACGGGCCGCCGGGCAACTGGTCGATCACGTCCATTTCCACGTGATTCCACGCAGACAGGACGATGGCCTCTTTCCCCATTGGCCCAAGTTCGAGTATGAGCCCGGGCAGGCCGAAGCCATCGCCCAATCCATCCGGGAAAAACTGTAGATTCGCCCTTGCAGTGCGAGGCGGGGCGTATAAAATAACAGCATACGATCGCGGGGTAGAGCAGTCTGGTAGCTCGTCGGGCTCATAACCCGGAGGTCGCAGGTTCGAATCCTGCCCCCGCTATTCGCGATGAACCAACGGGCCCGGCATCCGTCGGGGCCGCGTCGTTTTCTCCATCCCCCTTGGGTGGTCCGTCTTGAGGTTCCGGTGCCTTTCCCTGAAACTGCGGGTCGGAGCAAAGGGGTGTGTGCCCGCGGTTACTCGCGTCCGCAGCACCTCTTATATTTTTTGCCGCTGCCGCAGGGGCAAGGGTCGTTTCGGCCCACCTTCGTGTCAAAGGCCGACTCGGGCTCGCTCAATGTGTCAAACAGCGGCATGGTGGCCTCCGCCGCAGGGTCAGCCGGGGCGGCGTTTGTCTCAAGGCCCAGCGCCTGGAGCATGGCATGCCGCGGTACTTGCATCGGCACCGGCCCAGCGGGATCGGGGATACTCCGGATTTGGATGGCGACCCGCTGACGGCCTTCGGGCGTTCGGCACATTTGCCTCGGCGTCTTGCCTTTGAACGCCGGAATGGGTTGATCGAGCCATGCCATATATTGCTTGTTGAGCATGGCCTGTAGTGACTCGGCCATCTCCGGGGTGATGTCCTCGGCCTCAGGCGCACCTTGATTCTCCGCCGTCTCCCGGCGCAGGTCCTCCACGCTGCGGGTGGTTACATCCTGAAGCGTCACTCCCGGCAGTTTCGTCAACCACTTGTGAGCCTTGGCGAATCGCGGGGCCGAGTTGGTCTCCAAAATCATTATATTGGCGGCCAGTTCAATCCGGCCCAGAATCACCGGTCCGTCGAGCATCTCTGCGCCACGGCCGGCGGTCTTAAGCCAGACAAACTCGTCGTTCTCTTCATCGTGCTCAATGTCCCTCCGCTGGAGCAGGGCGCCTCGGACGGCGGCCGGATCCGCAACCGAGAAGGATGCCGTATGGAGAAGGAACTCGTCGCCGTCTGTGTTCTGTAATCTCATATGTTCCAGATCCTTCCGACGCTCATCGATCCAACTCCAGAGCCAGCCGAATACGTGGGCTGCGTTCTTCAGCTCTTCCGACGTGAATTGCAGCCCGCAGTCCGCGAGAAACGCCACGGCCGCCGAACCCGTCCCTGCGTTGAACGGTGGGCCCGCGACGGCCAGGAAATGGAATTGACCGGCCGGATAGACGCGGGCCGTCAGGAAGGTGCCGTCGTCGATATTCTCCGACAGAAGTTGGTCGTGGACCGTCACCGTTCCGCTCAGCAACACATCCTCCAAGTCCACCGTCCCGGCGCGCGGATCACGGGCCGCCACGCGGTAAAGGCTGGGATGAGCCTCCATCTGGGCTTGGAGCAGCATCGCCTCGGCCTTGGGCAGCCTTTTGGCGAGCATCTTCTCGGCCTGGGTCTTGCTCCGACGCGTAGGACGATAGTGCAACACCCACCACGTGGCATAGGCGGCCGCCACACCCTGGTTGTGATAGGCTTTGAGATAGTGTTCGAGATCCTCGTCTCCGAAGTATCGCCGGGCGGCTCGCGAGGACCACAGCCGATCGTCGTCATCCAGGTAATCAGTGAATCGGGTTGCCAGTCGTCGATCGATCTCCTTCCAGGCGGCCAGGTCGTCCGGTGCGGGGGCTTTGGCTTCGGCCTTGCGGGCCGAGCGTTTGTCTCGTTGGGCCGCGCGGCGGTCCATGAAGCCAAGCAGATCATCCGCGACCGCCTGGAGCGCCGGGATGACGGGCTGGTACTCACATCGGGCCCCTTTCTTCCGCAGCGGCGGCGCCACCGCATCATGCAAACGGCGGCTCGAGAAAACCAGATGACGTGGTACGCCCAAAGGAGCACCGGACAGGAGCCCGCGGAACGCCTCCTCCAAGGCCGCCACCGCCTCCTGCAGCTCCGTGCCAAAGAACGGTTTGGCCTGCAAAACCATGCCGCTCGCCGCGTCGACGACCAGTAGAAGCAGCATGCTGCGATCGTCGCCCTCGACACCCGCGGGCAGCAAAGGCGTGCCGACGAGCCACGTGGCATTCAGTAAACCGAGGCCCGACAGGTCCAGACCCGACGCCGCAAACACATACGGTCCCGACACGCCCGACCGGCGGCCCAGGGTCTGGCGCGACACCGAGATCGTGGGACGCATCAGATCGCCACCGACCGTGATAACGCAGACTCCGCCCGGGTCGTCGAGCTTTGCCGGCTGCAAAAGACCCTTGTCGTCGGCCATGAGCACCGCATTCGTGGCGGCCAGCAAAAGCTTGAGTTCGGGTCCCTCTGGTAATCGCGGCTGGCGATACGCCGCCTTGACCAGGAATTCGGGCGCCAGTTCGTTGTGCCGGGGATGAAGGCCCGCCCCTCGATACATGGCCTGTGTCTCGGGCTCCAGGGCAGCAAAGGGCACCATGCTGAAGCTCACCATGTCCATCGCTTCATGGGTATCGTCCCCGGGCCCCTCGTCGGATGTCAAGTCGGCGAATGCTTCCACGGCCTCCGGCCCACGGAAAAGCATCAGCCCGTACTGCTCGCCGGCATCCCCCATCACGCTGCCGATTACGAGGTTTGGGTCATCGGGGAGGTGGAGCCCCAGGCAGTCGAAGTTAGTGAACCGCTCCCACGGCCGCCGCGTATGAAACCTCCGCGTGACCTCAAGAACCTGATGAATCAGATCGTGATCTGCCATCGTTTCTCCTTTCTCCTTATGCCTGCCGGGGCCTTGGGCCTTCGTGCCCGATTTTGCCTGTCTGCCGCGATGCGGTCAATGGCCATGCTCCCGATATTACCGCACCGCTCCCGTTAACGCCATAACCACAGCCTACCCCTGGCGATCCCCTGTCCCATGGCGGTTCGAACGGATGCCTGTGATCCGGCTGCTGCCCACGCGTTGGTCGCGGGCTAATAATGTCCCTGTCCTCGTCGGCGGAAGGGAAGCTCGCGTTTGAGGGCCTCAAGAACCTGGTAAACCACCGGACAGGTGTACGTCCGTTCGAGCATCGCCATCAGGCGATATGCAAATCTCGGTTCGTACAAGTAGGGGTATTCTCGGCACTGGGTGGGGCGGTCTTCATACACGGTGCACCGGTTACCGTTCAGGAACGGACATGGGCGGCCTTGCAGCCGCCACTGGCTGGGTCCGTCAGGGTCCACGTCGTCCTCATCGGGCGTGGCCACGCACTCCACGTACCGTTCATGGAACTCCTCTACCGACACGTCCAGCCGGGCGGCCAGCCGCTCTATCTCCTCGGCCGTGACTGTCGGGACCAGCTCCCGGCGGCAATTGCCGCATGTCGTGCAGTCGAAATCCGCCCAGATGTGACGTGTCGTCTCCCATACCAACTCATCCAACTGTTCATCGGAGAGCTTGTCCTGCCATTTCAGGAACCGACGGAACTCGAAGTTCTCGTCGTCGGCCTGCTCCGCCGACAACCGGACGTTCTTCGCGTCTACCTCCATGGTTCGCCTCCGTCAATCCGCGGTGTACCCTGTGTTCAACGGTCCGCTCGACGTGGACCATCATAACGGCGGCCAAAGGGACTGGCAATGACATCACGCTCCGCGCCCTGGGACGAAAGGCCAAGCAGGGCGGTCCGCGTGGGGGGCGTGGCTGCAGGTCGGCCCATCGACGGTTGAAACCCGCGGACCCTTTCGGGTATCATCATTGTGACGTCGGTGCGATGCGCCTTGAATGGGAGCCCCTCAACAAGCGGATACGGAGGAATGAACATGGCTGCGAAACTGCATGGCCTACGAGCCGTTCTTGTTGTCCTGGTCGCGACGGCGGCGACTCTGTCTGCGACGACCTATCGCAATCCTGTTATCGAGGACAATCTGGCCGATCCCGCCGTCATCCGGCACGAGGGCGTGTATTACCTGTATGCCACCGGCGAGGTCGACGGCGACAACGGCTACCGCGCGTATACCTCCACCAACCTCATCGACTGGGAACGCGGCCCCATCGTGTTCCGTCCCGGCCCGCCGCACATCTGGGCGCCGGATGTCTGGCGCGACCCGGCCTCCGGCCGCTTCTTTCTCTACTACACGGCCAACCAGACCGTCGGCGTCGCCGATGCGGACGGGCCGCTCGGCCCGTTCACCCTCCGCCGCAAGCTCTTCGACCAGGCCATCGACGCCCACCTGTTCCGCGATGATGATGGCCGGCTTTACCTTTACGTCGTCCAACTGCCGAGCTTCCGTATCACGGTCCAGCCTATGGCCGACCCCATCGAGCCCGTCGGCGAGCCCAAGGTCATCCTGCAACCTGAAGCCGACTGGGAGACCCGCGCCGGGCATGTCACCGAGGGTCCCTGGATGATCAAGCGGCAGGGGCGTTACTACCTGCTCTACAGCGGCTCCGGGGCCAACACGCCGGACTACGCCGTGGGCTACGCGACCGCCGACAGCCCGATGGGGCCGTTCACCCGCGCCCCGCATAATCCGATCGTGCACCGATCCGAGGGCTTGTTCGGGCCGGGCCATGGATGCGCGATCCAGGATGACGCCGGTCGTTGGTGGCACGTCTACCACCAGAAACGCACCGACCGCATCGAGTGGCCCCGCTTCGTGTGCATCGATCCGTTGTGGTTCGATCAGCATGGCAATCTGTTTGGCCGTGCCACCCGCGGCACGACCCACGCCGGTCCCACCGTCACTGCCAAGGAAGCGAAACGTCACTTCGACCCCTTCGTGTGGCGATCCGAGCCGCCGGGCGGTTGTCCCTTCGAGCCCTCCAAGGCGCTCACGGGTATCGAGTTTGTGGGCCTTCACAGCGACTATCGTTTCGCCGACACGTGGTACCCCTCCTGGGCCGCCGACGGCAACCTGTACTCGCCGTGGACCGATGGGTCCTTGCATGGGGAGTCATCCGTGTCCGACGCCATCGTGCCCGATGCCGACGGTTTCGGCGGGTTTCGCATGGTCCGCGGCAAGGCCACAACCGGCCAGGCCGTCCTGATCGGCGATGATCCGCTCCATCTGACCGTCAAGAGCCTCGGCAAGGTCCAGGCCGATCCGCATCCCTATGGCGGGCGTTATCCCTGCGGCAGCCTCGTTCATCGCGGCATCTGGTACTACGGCACCTATTGCCTGTCACCGTCGGGCATGACCCCCTTCGGTGAGATTACCTACAACTGGCCGTGGCTGGGTCCCTTCGTCGGTTTTCGCGTCTCGCGCGATCTCGGCAAAACGTGGCAGGAAACGCCCCACACACCCGCCAAGCCCCTGTTCGGCGAGACGGGCCTATGGGGCCACCCCCTCAAGATCGGGGCGCCGCACTTCGTCGATTTCGGCCGCGACATGGAGCATTCGCCCGATGGGATGGCCTATCTGCTCGCGCACGGCGCCGAATACCCGGACCCAAAACCTCGATTTGAAAACCTCAGTTGGATCACGGGCGACCAAGTGTACCTTCTGCGGGTCAAGCCCTCGCCCGAGATGATCAACGACCCCAAGGCCTACGAGTTTTTTGCCGGCCATGATGCCCAGGGGCGCCCCACGTGGACGAGCGATTTTTCGGCCATGGAACCACTGCTTGAATGGAACAACAATATGGGCTGTGTGACGGCGACGTACGTCGCGCCCTTGAAGAAGTACCTCATGTTCGTCACCGATGGCGGCAACACCTGTGCGCGGATGAACACCACGGTCCTGGAGGCCGACACGCTCACCGGTCCGTGGCGGCTGGTTACGTACCTGAAGGACTTCGGCGAGCAGGCCTATTTCGTCAACCTGCCCTCCAAGTTCATCAGCCCCGATGGCCGCACCGCGTGGCTCTGCTACTCGGCCAACTTCGCGCCCAACTGGAACAACGAGAAGATCCGGTCCAACCCGCCCGGCAGCCACTACGGCCTGGTCTTACAGAAGATACGTCTCCTCGGCCCCGATGGCCCCTGATATAACCGGGCCTCGATTAATCCCGTTGTTGTACTTGAACGAAAAAGGCCCACAGCCTTGAACGGCTGTGAGCCCTTGTCTTTCAACAACGGCGGCCATCTGACGTCAAGACATCCGAGCCGCTATGCCGACGCCCCGGTTGTCGCCTCGGTCTTGGCCGTCCTGGTCTTGCGCGTCTTGGTCTTGTGCGTCTTGCGCTTCTGAGTTCCCTTTTCACCACGGTCCGTCGAACGGCCGGATGCCCTGTGGTTGCACGTATAGCCTTTGCCCCGCACGTTCTTAAAACACGAAAACTGTCCCAGATACACGCGGATCGTACCCTCGCTGAGCCCCGTTTTCTTGGCGATCTCGCTGACCGGCATCGGCGTGCTGCCCATCACGCGGCAGAGCTGCTCCGGCCCTGATCCAGGCTTGGGATGGGCTGCTTTACGGGCCTTGCTCGTCTTGCCTCCGGGTTTGCCCTTTGCCCGACGGGTCGGCTTGTCGCATCCCTCCAACAAGGCCGTCAGATCCTCGCGCAAGCGGATGATCTGATCGATGGCCTTATGAAGCTGTCCGACCTTCTCTCGGATCCTCGCGACCTTGTTCGCATCCTCGACGGCCTTCTGCAAGCGGCCCAAATCAATGGTTTCAGCCATGCGCGTACTCCTTATTCACGTCAGAACGTTGTGATAAAAAACTCAACATAGAAGACATATGAGCGGCCGTCAAGTAGAACATGGGGTTTTTACAGATTGCAGTGTCTCCCGTGTTCCATATTCATAAACATCCTATTATTGTAGTTGTACAAGTGAGCCGTAAGGCAACCTGCGATCCGGTTTGTGCTGCGCTTCTGCGGACGCGGGCCGCCCTCAATAGGGGCGTCCCGTCACGAATCACGAAGGGACTGCCTCTGCCTGCTTGGGTGCGAGTCGTATCGCGATGGGATTATGCCGGCGTGCGTGGCCATCGTACCTCGACGGATTGCCGACGGCCTCTTCGAGCCCTTCGGGCATTATGCCCCGCGTGGGTAAAGACGAATATATCTGCCGGGATCCGACTGAAAACATCCGTTTAGTTGGGATGTCGTGGGGGGGCGACGTGCCCGCGGCGAGAAACTGGGCGTTACAGGACTCGAACCTGTGACCTTACGGGTGTGATCCGTACGCTCTAGCCAACTGAGCTAAACGCCCGAAAACCGCATTAGACCCCAAGGGCCCCCATTCTG
>DSDH01000460.1 GCA_011055475.1 Phycisphaerales bacterium
CCCTTTGGTGAACTGGTCGGCGATTTCGAGGACGACACCCTGGACGGCTGGCTGGAGAACGACGCCACGTTCACCCGGAGCAACACCGGGGCGACGCGCGGCGAGTGGGCCCTGCAGAGCGACATCGCCGCCGGCGGATGGCACATCCATGGACGGCTTGACGCGAAGCCCTATCGAGAACTGCTTGCGACCGGCGCGCGGATCGTCATGGACGTTACTGTCTTCGCCGAGGATCAACCCGGTGCGAACTGGATGAACATCGAAGCCATCATTAACGGCCAGAACGACGACCAGTCCGGCCCGCACAACAACCTCGGCTGGCGCCCCCTCGGTGGACAGAATGCCATTCGAGACGGGGTGCCGCACACGTACACCTGGAGGTTGCCCAGCGCCCTGCGAGAGGACATCTCGCACATCGACGACAACATCTGGTGGTTCGAGCTCATGCTCATTACGAATAACGATGCCTCAGCCACGCGCATCTACGTGGACAACATCTGGCTTTATGTGCCGTTGACGGCCGAGTATCCCGATCCGGCCGACGGGGCGACGGGCGTGGAATACACCCCCACGCTGACGTGGATCGCCGGCGCCGGCGCCGAGCGGCATGATGTGTATTTCGGCGCCGACCCCGAGGCGCTGGCCAACGTGAATCGGGACAACCTGGGCGAGTACCCCGATGTGCTCTACGAACTGGACGACGACGGGCAGTTCGAGCCCGGCATCCTGAGCATGAGCACACCGTACTACTGGCGGGTGGACGCGGTCGACGTCAACGACCTGACGGGCGAGGTGCTGGATATCCACACCGGCAGCGTCTGGACGTTCACCGTCGCCAACTATATGGCCATCGACGATTTCGATGACTACGCCGATGCCGATGCGCTCATGGCCGCCTGGCCCGACGCCAACGACCTGGAGAAGACCATCGCCCAGTCCGGCGCCCAGTCCCTGAAGGTCGTCTATAATAACCGCACCGCGCCATTCCTCACGGAGATCAGCTACGATCTGCCGGCGCCGTTGAACGACTGGACGCAGCAGGATTTGGGCTCGCTGGAGCTGTATTTCTACGGCGACCCCAACAACCTCCAGGCCAACGACCCGCTGTACATTCTCGTGGAGGATGCCGAGGCCAATACCGCCGCTGTGATCTATGGGGACGACCCGGCGGATCTCGGGGAGGAGGAATGGCATTACTGGCAGATTCCACTGCGTGAGTTTGCGGGCGTGGACCGCAGCAACCTCGTGCGGGTGGCCATCGGCTTCGGCGATCCGGCGAATCCGACGCCCGGCGGCGTGGGGGCGATGTACGTGGACACGATCCGTCTGTACCAGGGGCGGTGCCTGCTGGATCGGCGGACGGCCGATTTCGCCGCCGTGGACTTCGCACCGCTGGGCGTGCCCGGCGGCGACTGCCGGGTGGATAGCGCCGAACTCATGATCCTGATCAACGACTGGCTGGCCCAGGACCGGGTTCTGCCGACCAGCGAGACCGATCCGAACGAGGCGGGCGGCGGCCTGGTCGCCTACTTCAACCTCGATGAAGGGGACGGCGAAACCGTAACCTCCGACGCCAACGGCCTCAAGGAAGGCACGCTGTACAACGGAGCCACCTGGGTCAGTCCGGGCTTCGATGGGACCGGCAGCGCCGTTCACTTCGACGGGACCAACAACACCCGGGTCGATATTGGCACGTGGGATCCCTCCGAGGGCACCGGCCAACTGAGCCTTTCCGCATGGATCCGCTGGGCGGGCGATCGGACGATCGAACACCAGGGAATAATCGGCAAGCGCGACGCGTGGGCGGCGACGGACGCCATGCGCTGGTTCCTGGAGACCGACCCACTCGGGCGGCTGGCCTTCCGGCAGTATTGGGAAGCCGGCGTGGACCTGTATTCGCCCGAAGGCATACTTGATCCGTTCGTGGGGAAGTGGGCTCACGTCGCGGTCACGTTTGACGGCACGACAGCCACGATATACCTCAACGGGGCGGAGGTGATGTCCGACCCGTTCGCCCTGGCCGACAAGGCCGATGCCAGGATCGGAATCGGCAACACGCATGGAGGTGGCGGCGGCGAGGTCTTTGTGGGCGATATCGACGAGGTCCAGATCTACAATCGGGCCCTCTCACCCGAAGAGGTCGCTTATCTGGCCGATCTGACGCCGGGCGACGGAGAGCTTCACGTACCGGTCCCCTCCAAGGCGAACCTGTACAACGAGGAGCCCGCCGGTCAGCAGTCGGTGAACCTGGCGGACTTCGCCGTACTGGCGGAGTACTGGCTGGTCGATCAGATGTGGCCGTAATGGCGTCGTCGTCCAAGAAGCACTGTAAGGAAGAGCCCGGTGGCCTCGGCCGCCGGGCTTTCTTCATTTCTGGGGTGCTCGCTCTCAACGGCAGCACGCCGCCGTCCTTCTAGGGTTGAGGCCCGACGAAACACATCACCCGCTGCGAGACAACGTCCGCGGCAACCTGGAGCCCCAAGCGACTCGTATCGATGATCCTGAGCACCGAGGCGTATTTCTCCGCCTCCGGCGCGAACGCGGTGAGCCGATTGGGCAACTGCAGGATCGGATCGAGGCGCACGACGGTGCCCGGCCTATCCTCAAACAGGGCCACGTAAAAGATCTCGGTCTCGACCAGGTCCTGGAAGAAATGGCTCCCATACGACAATTCGGGCATGAGGTTGCCTTGGGGATAGGACATTTCGCACAGAACCGACATGTTGTTGATCTCGGAGAAGCGTACCGGCACACCCAGGGTGGGCGTGGTCGTCCCCCACCGTCCCGGGCCCATCAGCAACGTGATGATGCGCGGCCCATCCCGCATGGCCTGGTTAATCTTGCCGATCAGCCGGGCCAGGGCGTGCTTGTCCTGCAACGGCAGGTCCAGGTATCCCGCCGGGTCCACGTAGATCACCCGCTGAATGGGCTCGGAGAGGTTGCCGCCCATGAAGCCGCCCTCGGCCTGGAAGATGATCTGCGAGGGCTCCACCGCCGGCATCTTGACCCGGACCCCCGCGCCACGGGTTTGCAGGGGACGGCACTGCAGCAGGTTGATTTGTGGCAGCCGATCGCTGGGGAAATTCACGGTGAACTCGATGTCCACCGGGTAGCTGTAGTGTTCGTGCAGCGTGTGAAGCAGGCGCTGTATCGTGGCGACGAAATCCGTCTGGGAAAGCAGGGCATCGAACGTCAGGATCCAGGCCGGCCCCGCGTCCATGCCGAGTTCGCTCATGCGGGCTTCGGCCTCGGTATCCCGCGAGGCCAGCAGCGTCATGGCCGGCCCCCAGTCCTCGGCCAGCACGCGCTTGACCGGAACGGTCTCCAGCGTGCGTTCCTGGATGTTCAGGGCGTCCATGTAGTGCTGGGAGAACTTGCGCAGGTTGTCGGTGCCCGACCAGGGCCGCACCAGCGGCGCATCCAGCGCCACCAGCCGCGGATAATCGTGCTCCACGCGGTCCACGGCCCGCGTGCCCAAGCCCAGCACGATCCGCAGCATCCCGGCCTGGGGATTCATCTGGGCGTTCCAGACAAACGTGTTGTACGAGACCCCGACGCCGCCCACGTCCGGATAGAAACGTCGACCGTGGTACCGCCCGCTGACCCGCTGCACCAGCAGGGCCATCTGCTCATCCAGTTGATCCAGCCCGCGCTGCAACCGGTAGCTCAGGGCATCCGGCCCGACCGCGCCGGCGTAGATGCGACGGACGGCGTGCTCAAACTGCTCATAGCGCTCCTCCAACGAGCCCTGGTTGACCAGGAAGATGCTCTCGTATTTGCCCGCGAAGGCGTTGCCAAAGCTGTCCTCCAGCAGGTCGGCCAGGGTGAAATGCCGGCGGATCAGGTTGAGCATCCGCTCCTCGCGGGTAAGCATGATCCGGCAGATCTGCTCGACGGCCTGGGCCTGCTCATCGGGTGCGGCGCCGGTGCTGGACAGCTCCTCGGCCCGCAAAAACAGGCGATCCCAGTAGTCCAGCTTCCGGGGCACCTGCCGCCGCCGCTTGTCGGAGATGTACGCGAACAGCCGGGCGGCGTCCATGCTGTTGAGCACCGGTTCGAGGCGGGTCCCCTCGTCCCGATGGGGCAGGAACATCGTCGGTGAATAGCGATTCTGCACTTTCAGCGGGTGAATGAAATACGATCCCTCCAGACGGTACAGGTCGAGCAACAGTTGGGTCGTCTCGCGAATCCGCGCGACGGTGTCAAACGAGTGCTGATCCCGGAGGATGCCGAAGTAGGCGATGGTGTCCAACTCATAGAGAAAGGGGCAGGTGACGCAGAAGAAGTTGCCGACCATCAGGTCGGTGGCCCAGGCGGACAGCAGATCGGAGAGGCTGTCGAAGACGTAGAAGACGCCGCGACCCAGCTCGGCGACGATGCGATGGACGTTCGAGGAGAACCGCTCGAAACCGACGTCGGCATCCAGCTCAATGATCGTCAGCCCCTCGCGGGGCTCCAGCAGCGCTTCGTGGGCCCCGAAGCGTATGTACACGATCTTGCGACCCTCCTGGATGGCCCGCTCGACGTAGGACAGCACGAACTTGCGGTAATCGGAGATGTCATCCACCTGCCAGACAACATTGTCGCCGTACCGCAGGTGCGTCAGCATCTCGTCGAGACGATCTAAGCCGGTACTCGGGTAACGCTGTTCATACGAGAGCGACCACGGCATTCGATCCTGTGCCATCGTGCCTTCCTTCCCCAGTCAACCCGTCCACCATACCACGCGCCCCCCGCGCAAAAAAGAATCCCCTCGCGCATCCGCGAGGGGATCTCTCTGCGACGGGCTATCTCATCGCGTCCTGCTCCGGTCGGGCACGATCTCGATCAGACCACGCCCTGAGCCATCATCGCCCGGGCGACCTTGAGGAACCCGGCGATATTCGCCCCGACGACCAGGTTGTCCTTGGCCCCGTAGGCCTCGGCGGCGCCGGTGCACTGATCGTACACGGCGTCCATGATCTGCTTGAGCCGTCGATCAACCTCATCGAACGTCCAGTTCAGCCGCATGGAGTTCTGGCACATCTCCAGGGCGCTGGTGGCCACGCCGCCGGCGTTGGCCGCCTTGGCCGGACCGAAGGCCACCCCGCGCTCCAGGAAGATCTCGATCGCCTCGGGCGTCGAGGGCATGTTCGCCCCTTCACCCACCGCGATACACTTACTCTTGACGAGCTGCTCGGCCGCCTCGGCGTCAATCTCGTTCTGCGTCGCCGACGGCAACGCGATGTCGCACGGCACGGACCAGATACCCTTCCAACCCTCGGTATACTGCGCCGACCGATGCTCATCGACGTACTCGCGGATGCGGCCGCGCTCCACTTCCTTGATCCGCTTGACTGTGTCCAGCTTGATGCCCTCTTCATCCACGATGTAGCCGTTGCTGTCGGACATGGCAATGACGCGGGCGCCCAGTTCCTGGGCCTTCTGCGTCGCGTAGATGGCCACGTTCCCGGAGCCGGAGATGACCACCTTTTTGCCCTTCCAGTCGGTGCCCCGGTCCTGCAGCATACGCGTGACGAAGTACACCAACCCATAACCGGTGGCCTCGGTGCGCACCAACGAACCGCCCCACTCCAGGCCCTTGCCCGTCAGCACGCCCGTGAAGGTGTTGGTCAATCGCTTGTACTGGCCGAACAGGAAGCCGATCTCCCGCCCCCCGACGCCGATATCCCCCGCGGGCACGTCCGTGTCCGGCCCGATATGCCGGAACAGCTCGCTCATGAAGCTCTGGCAGAAGCGCATCACTTCGTTGTCGCTCTTGCCCTTGGGGTCGAAGTCGCTGCCGCCCTTGCCCCCGCCGATGGGGGTGGTCGTCAGGGCGTTCTTGAAGATCTGCTCGAACCCGAGGAACTTGATGATCCCCAAGTAGACCGAGGGATGGAAGCGCAGGCCGCCCTTGTAGGGTCCGATCGCGCTGCTGAACTCGACGCGAAAACCCCGATTGACCTGAACCTCGCCCCGATCGTCGACCCACGGCACGCGGAACATGATCTGTCGCTCCGGCTCGACCATGCGTTCGAGGATCTTGGCCCGGGCAAAGGCGGGGTTTTTCTCGATGACGGCCTGAACCGACTCGACGACCTCGCGGACGGCTTGATGGAACTCGCTCTCCCCGGGGTTGCGGGCGAGGACATGGCCCATGATTTCGTCCACGTAGTACTGGTTGCCCATTTGTTGTCTCCTGTCTGTTTTTTCTCGTTCACCACACCGGCCCCGCCTGTTCCAACATGCCTGGCCCTGAAGGCCGCTATCACGCCTTGCGGGGGAATTCGAGCGATTGCTTTACCCAAAGAACAGAAAAGCTTATACTATACGCAGTGCAAGAAATATGATACTAGTGGGCTTTGTGGCCCCAAGCAAACAACGCCTCATTATAGTTGTCATAAGGTACTCTTATTTATGAACATGGACACGCTCAGGGTCTTCTGCGACGTGGTCACCCTGCGGAACCTCTCGCGGGCGGCGGAGAAGCACGGGATCAGCCAATCGGCCGTTTCTCAGCAGTTGGCCCAGCTTGAGACGCTCCACAAATGCCAGTTGGTGGACCGCAAAAAGCGTCCCCTGGAATTGACGGCGGCCGGGGAGGTCTTTTACGCCGCCGCGCGCGACATTCTGGAGCGTTACGACCGACTGTCCAGCGAGATCGCCGGCCTGGCCAAACCGGCCAACCGCATCCGTCTGGCGGCGATCTTCAGCGTCGGCATGCACACGCTGCAGCCCTACGTCAAGCGATTCATGGGCCGCTACCCGACCGTGCACCTGCGGGTGGAATACTCCAGCGTCGGGCAGATCTATGACCGTCTGCTGCGGGGGGACGTGGATATCGGCGTGGTGGCTCTGGCCAAGAAGATGCGGGCCATCGAGGTGTATCCCTTTGAACGGGAGTTGCTGGTCCTGGTCTGCGGACCGCGGCACCCGTTGGCCGGATCGGGCGCGGTGGACATCCATCAGCTTCAGGGCATGGAGTTCGTGGCCTTCGAGCAGGGGGTGCCCACGCGGACATGGATCGACACGATTCTGGGCCAGTATAACGTTGCGCCGCGCATCATCCTGGAGTTCGACAATACCGAAACCATCAAACGGGCCGTCGAAATCGGCTCGGGCGTGAGCATTCTCCCGGAAAGCACCGTCCGTACGGAGCTGGCCAACGGCACCCTGCGGGCTTTGGCCTTTTCGAACGAACGTTTCTACCGCCCCACGCATATCATCGTCAGAAGGAACAAGACCCTCAGTCAGGCGGGACGTTACCTGCTGGAGCTGTTGCGTAAGCACGAGGGGGAATCGACCGCATGATCCGCGCCGTGATTTTCGACCTGGACGGCACGTTGACCGAGCCGTTTTTCGATTTTGACGCCATCCGTGAGGAGATCGGCATGCCCCGCGACGGGGGGCCGATCCTGGAGGCGATGGAGTCCATGTCCCCGACCCAGCAGGCCCGGGTGCATGAGATCCTGGCGCGCCACGAGGCGCGGGCCGTCGCCGAATCCCGCCTCAACCCGGCGACGCGGGATACGCTCAACGCCCTGCGGGCCGCCGCGATCCGGATCGGCGTGCTGACCCGCAACACGCGGACGAATGCGCGGGCCGTCGCCCGAAAACACGGGCTGGACTTCGATGCCGTTGTGGATCGGACGGATGGGCCGGTCAAACCGGACCCGTTCGGCGTGCTGCATCTTTGCCGGGTGTTCGACGTGGACCCGGCCGAGTCGCTGGTGGTCGGCGACTACCTGTTCGACCTGCTCAGCGCCCGGGCCGCCGGGGCCAAGGCCGTACTGCTCTGCCACGACGAACGCAACGAGCGATTCGCTCCGCAGGCCGACTTCGTCATCCACCGACTTGACGAAGTGCTGGAAATCATCGAGAATGTGAGGCGTCATGAAGCCAAGGAGAATACCCATGCTTAGAATCCCGCTGTGGGTTTGTCTGGTCGCGGTCGCGGCAGTCGGCGCCGCCGTCAGGAGTGCCTCCTGCAACGAGCCGCCGGTCCAGGCCCCTCCGACGGCGAAGCCGACGCTCCAAACACCGCCGGCCCCGCTGCCGGTGCCGGACACCGTACAGGGTGTGCTGGATCGGCTGCGCGAGCGGACCGAGGCGATCCGAACCTACCAGGGCAAGGTTCGCTATCTGTTCATCCAGGAGCCGGAACTGCTGGACAGCCGCACGCTCAACGAGGGCGTATTGTTCTACGTGCGCGATCCGAACGAGCCGGCGGCCACGAAACTGCGCATCAACTTTCTGACCCGCCAACAGGACGACGGCGAGAAGGTCGCCCACCGCGAGGAGTTTTTGTTCGACGGGGTGTGGTTGACCCGCATCGACCACCAGTTGCGCAAGGTGGATCGGTACCAGAAAGCCCCGGTGGACAAGCCGCTGGATGTCTTTGAACTGATCGGATACAACTTCCCCATCATCGGCTTTACGCAGACGCAGCGGCTGGCCGAATACTTCGATATCCGACTTCTGGAGGACCACAAAGCGGCTCCGGACGCGCCGGTGCACCTGCGCCTCAAGGCCAAAAAGGCCTCTCCGCACAAGGACGACTACGAGACGATTGACTTCTGGATCGACCGGGCCCTGTTTTTGCCCCGCCGCATCGTCACAACCAGCACCCAAGGCGATATTTACGACATCACCTTCCTCTCCCCGAAGCTCAATAAAAAGCTGCCCAAGGGCGTTTTTGCGGTTGAAGTGCCAGCGGATTTCGACCAGAATACCCACCCGTTGCCGCCGCCCCAGCCGGAGGCGGCCGACAACCCGTAACCCCAAGGACAATGGACAGACGTGATCCAGCGCGGAGACCGGCATGGCGACAGGTCTGGTGATCTATTATTCCCGCAGCGGCAACACGAAGCAGATGGCCGAGGCCGTCGCCCAGGCAATGAACGACAGCGGGGTCGCCACGGCCTGCAAGCCCGTCGAAAACGTGGACGTGGCCGACCTGCTCAAGGCCGATGCCGTGGTGGTCGGCTCGCCGACCTATTATGGGCGGATGGCGGCGCCGATTGCCGCCCTTTTTGACGAGTCGGTCAGTAAGCATGGCAAGCTGGACGGCAAGGTGGGTGGGGCCTTCAGCAGCTCGGCCAACATCGGCGGCGGCAATGAGACAACGATTCTGAGTATCATGACCACCCTGCTCGTGCACGGCATGATCGTCCAGGGCGACCCCCAAGGGGACCACATGGGTCCGGTATCCATCGGCAAACCCAACGACCGGGTCCTGGCCCAGTGCGCTCGCCGGGGACGGCGAATCGCCGAACTGGCGCGTCGATTGCACGGGTAATCGAGATATGAGCGAGGACGGCGCGGGCCTGCAAAAAGGCTTCGCGGCGATTGACAGGCCCGAAAGGCGTTGCTAGACTTCGGGAAAAGACAATAGAAGATGTCAACTCTCTGCTTTGGAGGCTGTTTGGATGCAGGAATACGAAGAGCTCAAGAAGTTGGTGGATGAGATGGAATCGGATTGGAACAAGGCATGCGGCGGCAACAAGGCGGCGGGGACGCGTGTCCGCAAGCAGTGCCAGGCCATCAAGCAGGCGGCCCAGGCGATACGCAACCGGGTCCTGGAGATTCGGACCACCGAACCATAAACCCCATGTCCACCGTCATGAACGGCACGACGACGCCGCCGACGGTGAGCCGAGGGGTGGCTTGTTGTCGGCGGCGGTCGTCTGAGATGGTGTTGTTGCGCCGGTAACCGGAGTAGATGTGCATGCCCCCTGCCCTGCTTTTTGATCTCAATAAGATCGACTTGAACCACGTGGAATTCGACCGCTCAGCCATCGCGGAGGTCAATCCACAAGCCTACGAGATGGCCCAATTGGACGCCGTCACCTGGGTGGACAGCACCCGGATGCTGTGTCTCGGATACAAGGACGTAACGGAGAATGAGTTCTGGGTGCGGGGTCACATCCCGGGCCGACCGCTCATGCCGGGGGTTATCATGGTCGAGGCGGCCGCCCAGTTAGCCAGTTTCTACATGAAGCGAATCTACGAATTGAAGGGCTTCATCGGTTTTTCCGGTATTGAGAATACCCGGTTCCGCGAGGCGGTCCCTCCGGGCAACCGGCTGTGGCTACTGTGCCACATCTGCAAGGTCCGCAGCCGACAGTTCAGCGCCGCCGTGCAGGGCCTAGTGGGGGACAAAATGGCCTTCGACACGGTGATCAGCGGCATGCCTATCTGATGCGGAGCCTATGGACACGTTGTTTACGGAGAGTCTGGACGTCGATCCAAACGATGCAGACCTTCGCCAACGGCTTGGAGTCATTCCCGCCCGTCGGGGGGTACTTCTGCTCGCCGACGACTCAGGATGTCCCGTCCAGTTACTGACCGCCGCCGATCTGCGGCGGATGGCCACGGCGCGGCTCACGGCGTCGGATGATGCGGCCGGACCCCACAAGGTCAACCTGCGGGGCATCGTGCGGCGGGTGGCGTGGATTCCCTGCGAGGGCAGCTTCCGGTGCGACCTGCGGCATCTCCAGGCGGCTCGCCGACTCTGGTCGAAGCGATACCGGCAACACGTGGCCCTGCCCAAGTGTCATTTCGTGCGGATCGACCTGGCTTCTCGGCACGCCCATTTCAGCGTGCAGCCGCGCGCCGTAACCGACCGGCCGGAAGAACACGTGTTCGGCCTTTTTCCCAATCGCAAGGCCGCCGAGCGGTTTGTGGAGATCCTCGTGAGCGCCTTCGGTCTGTGTCGGCGGCCCGACCTGCTTGCCGCGCCCGACCGCGCCCCCGGTTGTCCGTATCTGCAAATGGCCGTCTGTCCGGCGCCGTGCGTGGGACGCATTGGCGAGGAGGCCTACCGGCGGCGTATTCTCCAGGCCGTCGAGGCCGCATCGGGAGGGCATCGCCGGATCCGCGAAGAACTGCTCGGTCGGATGCACGAATGCGCCCGATTTCAACGGTTCGAGCAGGCCCAGCAGCTCAAGGAGGCGACCGAGGCCCTGGCGGGGCTGCACGCGGCCACGTATGCGTGGACAGCGGACCTGCGGCCGCTGCGGATCCTGCACATCGAGCCGTCGGGGCGAATCCGTACGCCGGGCCAACGCCGCACCACCCAAACGTTCGCCGCGTTTCTCATCCGGGGTAATCACATTCTCGAAGGCCCCGACGTACTACGTGAGCGGCTCATGGCGATGGATGACTACCTGGCCGACCTCGAGGCCGAACCCCGGCCATCGGTCCCATCCGAAATCGAGGAGAACCTCGCCCTGGTCAGCTACCACCTGTTCCGCAGCAAGCCGAAGGACATCTGGCTGAACGTCACGGATGGCCTGCCCAGTGCCGACGACCTGGCCGCCCTGCTCGAAGCGCACTTCGGGCCGGACAGCGCCCATGGCTCATAACCTGCCCTATGACCAACCGCCCGCGCAGCATCCGGTCCCGTTCCACAACACGCGTACGTCCGGACCGATGGTCGGGCAGACGGAATGGAGTCCCCCCTCCACCCATGACGACGCCGGAAACCGGTCTCAATACCTTCTGCGGAACCGGGCGGTGGGGATGTTGAGCAGCTTGCGGTACTTGGCGACGGTGCGGCGGGCGATATGGCCCATGCCGGCCTCGGCAAGCTTGTCGCGGATCTGGTCGTCGCTGAGCGGATTGGACTTGTCCTCCGCGTCGACGATCTGCTGAAGCTTGGCACGAATGGCGTCCCAACTGCGGGCCTGTCCCGTGTCGTCCTCGGTGCCGCCCGTAAAGAAACCGCGCAGCGGCAGAATGCCCTGGGGACACTGGACGTACTTACCCGCCACGGCCCGCGAGACGGTCCCCACGTGAACCCCGACCTCCTCGGCGACGGCGGTCATGGGCAAGGGCTTGAGGAACAGCGGCCCCTTGTCGAAAAACTCCTTCTGATGGGCCACCACCACGCGGGCGACCCGGAGCAGGGTCTGCTTGCGCTGCTCGATCGCGTCCATGAACCACTGGGCCGAGCGGATGCTCTGCCGGAGGAAGTCCCGCGTCTTCTCATCGAGCTTGCGGCTGCGGGCCATCCGCAGGTAGAACGCGTTGACCTGCAGGTTCGGCACGGTGGTGTCCGTCAGCCGCACGGTGTAGCCATCCCCCTTTTCGCTCGGCTCGACCAGGATGTCCGCGGTAATGGGTGGATTGTCGTGACGCCCGATGGACAACCCCGGAGAGGTATCCAGCCGGCTCATCCGGTGGATGGCCCGGTTAATGTCCTCCAGCGTACAGTTCATCTTGGCGGCGATCTGCGGCAGGCGGTTGTCCAGCAGGTCGTCCCAGTGGCGACGGACCAGATGGGTCTCGAAGGACATGTCCTCGGAGGATTGGGCCATCTGGATCAGCAGACATTCCCGCACATCCCGAGCCCCCACCCCCGGCGGTTCGAGCTGCTGCACCAGCCGCAGGGCCTCGCGCAGATGCTCGATGTCGTACTCGTTGCGGGTCGCGTCGTGCAACTGTTCCAGGCGGACGGTCAGATAGCCGCGTTCGTCGATAAAATCGATGATCCGCTGACCGGCCTTTTTGACGGGCTCCTCGGCCTCGACGAGCCGCCATTGGTCGCACAACACCTCATACAACGAGCGGCCGGCCGCAGCGGTGTTCTGCAGGGCCTCGAGCTTGCGATCGGGATCACCCGTGCGGGTCGGGCGATACGAGCCCGACCGCTCGATGTAGTCGTCGAAATCCTCGCCCAGGCTCTCGAGCCGCTCGAAATCGTCGACGTTGTCGGAGTCGTCCCGGACGACCAGCTCGGCCTCGTCGGATCCGTCCGCGGCCTCCTCGGCCGGATCCGATTCCTCCGTGCGGGGCTCCCCGTCGGACGCCTCGTCGACCTGCTCCAGGACGGGGTTGCTGTTCAGTTCGGCCTCGATCTTCTCCTGCAAGGCCAGGAGCGGAAGTTGCAGCACCTCCATCGACTGGATCATGCGCGGAGCCAGCTTCATCCGCTGCTCCATCCGCATCTGTCCTGTCATCTGCATCTTCATGGGCGTCACCACTCCGGTCAAACCTCCACCGCGGCCCATTATAGAGCCGGGGCCCGATAAGGACAGTGGCAAGCGGAGAGATTTGGCGGGTCGGCCTCGCGTGGCATCGCGCCCCACGGGCGGCGGGCGGCGGTGGTGTTACATTTCACCACGGCCGAGGATGGCGTCGGTGAGGATGTTGCCGCCGGCGAATTCGATAGTGCCGCCGGTGGGCAGGCCGCGGGCCAGTCGCGTGACCTTGACCTTCAGCGGCCGCAGCAGCGAGGCGATGTACAAGGCCGTTCCATCCCCTTCGAGGTTGGGGTTGGTCGCCATGACGACCTCGCGGACCGGACCGGTGCGGACCCGCCGGACGAGGTCGTCGATGTTCAGATCGCCCGGTTCGACCCCTTCCAAAGGGGCGATGTGCCCGTTGAGCACGTGGTATACCCACTTGCACAGGCCGGTCTTCTCGAGGCTGATCACGTCTTTCGGCTGCTCGACGACGCAGATCACCTCATGGTCACGTCGCGGATCGGCACAGATCGTACACCGCTCGGCCTCGGCCAGGTTGTGGCAGACCTTGCACGGGCGAATCTTCTTTTTTAATTCGGCGATGGCCCGGGCCAGTTCCAATGCCTCGTTGGCGTCGGACTTGAGGACATGAAACGCCAGCCGCTCGGCGCTCTTGGGCCCGATGCCCGGCAGCTTGCCGAACTCCTCGACCAGCTTGTTGAGGCTCTCGGTGTAGGCGGGATTCATGGCGTCGGTCCTACCGGTTCGATCTGGATCACGCTGGCGTCCAGCCCGGCGAGCAGCGTCTTGACGGCCGGATCATCGAGGGCCTGCTGGGTCACGGCGCTGCGCGGCGGTGCGGCCGCGGGCGCCGAGGCGGGCGCCGTGCCTTTAACGCGCAGCCTCAGGGCGAAGCCCATGATCCGCGAGAGCTGCTCGGCCACCGCATCGGCGCGGGCTTCGCAGAGGTTCCGCGCAAAGACCGCCGTCGGGTCATACCCCAGGGTCAGCACGCCGCCCTCGAACGCCAAAGGCTCGGCGGTGGTCAAGAAGCTCCCGTTCGCGGGATTCTCTTGCTTGAAGGCCGCCAGAATCGCCGGCCACTGTTCGCGTATCGAATCCACGTGGGCCTCGATACGTCCTACGGCCACCCGCTGATCGGTCCCCCCCGCGGTCCCTGAAATCGCCGTCGTCGCCTCGCTCGTGGGGGTCGGCTTACGCGAAGAGCGCCCCGCCGGGGCGGCTATCGCGTTTTTTTTTACGCCGGTCGGCGCCGCCGGGGCACCGCTGAGCCGCGACAGAAGCTGATCGACGCCGATGAAATGCTCGCTGAGCGTCAGCCGCAGCAGGGAGGCCTCCAGCAGCGCCCGGGCCGTTTCACTGTTGCGAATCGTCCACCGCAGTCGTTCCAGCGCGGTGATGCCGTAGATGAGCGCCGGCGTGTCGAACGCCTCGGCCAGACCGCTGAGCCGCTGGCGCTCCTGATCGGTCAGCACGAGCAGGTCGCTGCCGGCGTCGGTGCACCGCAAGACCATCAGGTCTCGCAGGGTGTCGATCAGCCCCTCCACAAGCTGGGCGGGCGTGCGACCGGCCTTGAGCAGGGTATCGATCGCGGCCAGGACGGCAGCGCCATCGCGACCTGCGATGTGTTCCAGCAGCACGCACAGCTCCTCACGGCCGCCCTGACCCAGTACCGACTGCACCAGGTCCATCCCCAGAGGCTCGGCCGCGCTGGTCAGTTGATCCAGCAGGCTCAGGGCGTCGCGCATTGAACCGTTGGCCAGCCGGGCCAGGTGCACCACGGCGTCGGGCTCGTAGGCGATCTGCTCGGCCTTGAGGATGCGCTCCAGTTGTCCGGCGATTTCCGCCGGCTGCAAGCTGCGAAAATCGAACCGCTGGCACCGGGACTGAATCGTCGGCAGAACCTTGTGCGGCTCGGTCGTGGCGAAGATGAACTTGACGTGGTCCGGGGGCTCTTCGAGGATCTTCAGCAGCGCGTTGAACGCGCCGGCCGAGAGCATGTGCACCTCGTCGATGATGTATATCTTGAAGCGGGCGCGGGCCGGCCGGTACAGGGCGTTCTCGCGAAGCTGGCGGATGTTGTCCACGCCGGTGTTCGAGGCCCCGTCGATCTCGATCACGTCGATGTCGTCGCCGGCGTGGATCGCGCGGCAACTGTCGCATTCCAGGCACGGCTCGGCCGTCGGCCCCTCGGACCGCAGGCAATTGAGGGCCTTGGCCAGGATGCGGGCCATGGTGGTCTTGCCGACGCCGCGGGTGCCGGTGAACAGGTACGCATGGGCGACGCGTCCGGCCCGGATGGCGTTCTTGAGCGTCTGCGCAACGGGCTCCTGTCCGACCACGTCGTCGAACGTCTGCGAACGATAGCGTCGCGCCAATACCGTGTATGCCATAGCCTTCGGCCGCCGGTCGCTGCCGGCCAATGAAGAGAAAAAGGTGGTCGGGTTTGCCACGGCACAGCACCGACTGCGCTTATGGCTGCTCGGTTCCCCGCCTGACCAGATTCGCGCGCGGCGCTTGCATGGGACCCGACCCCATTCTCTGGACTTGCCACGTTCTCAAGGCTCACCCACCGCCTTGCACCCACGTCGCAGCACTATACCCGGACACCACGAAATTTCCAGAAAAACATTCCAAAACCCACCGCCGAAACCTACACTTGGAACCGTTTTACAGGCCCCGTACGGCGTTGGGGCCCGGTCATCGGGCAAAACGCCGCAGGACAGGACTGCTACGAAAGGGTGCAGGGATGAAGGTAAGGATCGAAGACAATTGCACGGCTTGCGGGCTTTGCGTCGACACCTGCCCTGAGGTGTTCGCGATGGGCGACGAGATCGCCGAGGTGATCGTGGACACGGTTCCGCCGGAGCTCGAAGACACGGTCGAGCAGGCCGCCGACGAGTGCCCGGTCGAGGCGATCGTCATCGAGTAGGTGCCTATACGCCGATCGATTCCGCCCCCCCCATACACAGGCGACAGGACCGCCCTGCGAAAACGGCGATTGATCCGCCTCCGATCAAGCCGACAGCTCAATGCTGCGGTCCCGGGCCGCCGTCAGGGCGCGCCGGACGATCTGCTCGAACACCGCATCGGCAAAAACGCTCAGCGCCGCCGCGGTCGTACCGCCCGGGCTGGTCACCTTTTTGCGAAGGTCCGGGGGCCCCTGCCCCTCCGCAGCGGCCTGCTCGGCCAGGAGGGCGGCGCCCTTGGCCGTCTGTCCGACCAAGGTGGCGGCGGTCTTCGCGTCCAGACCCAACTCTACGGCGGCCTGTGTCATGTGCTCCATCAGCAGGAAGAAATAGGCCGGACCCGACCCGCTGACGGCGGTGACGGCATCGATCAACTCTTCCCGCTCCACCGCCACGGCCACTCCCACCGCCGAGAAGATCCGCAGGGCCGTCTGCATCGCGGCGGACGCCGGATCGGCGCAGTATAATCCCGCCGCCCCGGCGCCTACCAAGGCCGGCGTGTTGGGCATGACGCGCACAACGGGGACATTCGGAAGGGCCCGGCCGATCCGGGCCGTGCTGATCCCGGCCGCGATCGAGATCACCGTCGTCCCCGGCCGAACGGCCTGGGCGATCTGCTCCAGGACCTCTCCCATGGTCTGGGGTTTGACGCTCAGCACGAGCGCATCGACCGCCCCGGCCAGGGCCGCATTGTCTTCCTCGGTCCGCACCCCATACCGGCGGCGCATTTCGGCCAGCCGTTCGGGCCGGACGTCGGACATGATCACATCCTTCGGCTCAGCCAGCCGCGCATCCAGTACCCCACGGACCAGGGCCTCGGCCATGTTCCCGCTGCCGATGAATCCGATAATCATGGCGATTTCTCCTTGTCAGGTGTCTGGCACAGGGTAAAATCCTATACTCTGGCGGTTTTCCTGTAAACGTCGAATTCACGGCTACGGGCAAGACCATCCAGAAAAGGGGGTGGGACGCCCTGACCTCACAGGGTCACTTGGGCGTTCGGCCGAAAGGCCGTGCGGTGCGTGGCCACCACGGAACCGTCCCACAGGGGGAACTGACGAAAACGGGGAATGCCGTGGACGCGCCGTCTCCCGGTGCAGCGGTGGGAACCGCCACAGGGCGCGGCGACATGGATGAGGAGAAGAATCTATGGGCGCGAAGCGGACTACGGTGGCACGAATGGTTGGAATCGCCCTTCTGATGGGCGTGTGGCTGCAGGCGGGCTGCGTCGAGGACCTGTCCGAACTGACGCCTGCCCAGCAGGCACGGCTCAAGGCCGAGCGGGATCGGCTGGCCGCCAAGCCACGGCGCATCATCTTCAACAACGACGGCGCGGACTACCCCCGCGGGCCGGAGACGGCCGAGCAGTTCCTGGCCCGCCGACTGGCGGCCCTGGCCGACACGCAGGTCGATACCCTCTTCTACAGCACGCCGTACGCCTATCGGGCGTTGACTGTAGCCCTGGTCAACGAGAAGGGGACGGTGACGGACAAGGATCACTTTCAGGCCGTCGTCGAGTTCTGCCGCCAAAACGGCAAGGAGGTGTTCTGGTCGATGCGTATGAATGAGACGCACGATTCGAATATCCACGGTGGGCTGCGGCTGGATGACTGGAAACTGGATCATCGCGAGATGCTCATGGCCCGCAGCCATATGCCGTTTCCCTACGGTTGGGTGAACCGTCCGAGCTGGCCCTGGACGGCCATGGACTACGAGCACATCCAGGTCCGCCAGCATATCCTTGAAGTGCTGGCCGACGTCATGACGCGGTATGACGTGGACGGCGTGGAGCTGGATTTCTGGCGATGGCCGGTCTTTTTCAGGCCGCAGTTGTACGGCCAGCCCGTCACGGCCGACCAGCGTGAGATCATGGACCTGATGCGCAACGTGCGGCTCTTGACGGAGCTGGTGTCGGTCAAGCGAAACCGGCCGGTCCTGATCGCCGTGCGGGTGCCGGACTCGGCGGGCTACGCCGCGGCGGTGGGGCTGGATATCGAAGCATGGCTGGCCGAGGATCTGGTCGACCTCGTCGTGGCCGGCGGCTTGTTTCAGCTTCAACCCTGGGAGCGGACGGTCTCCCTGGTCAAGCCGCACGGCAAGCCGGTGTATGCCTGTCTGAGCCGCTCGCGCATCCCGGATGACGTGGAGGCGTTTCGCGGCGAGGCCTGGGACGCCTGGCAGGCCGGCGTCGACGGCATCTACGTCTTCAACGTGACCGATCCAAAGCATTCCATGCTGCGTGAGATTGGCGATGCAAAGCTGTTGGCCGCTCTGCCCCGCAAGACGAAATACGCACTGGGACACATGGAATGGTGGCACGTGCAGCGGATTGGCACGATTCTCAAAGGGGGCGAGGCCTTCTTTGATCGATCGCTGATGAGCCGCTGGCAGGAGCCGTGGCCGCGGATCGACCTGCCGTTCAATGTCGGGCTGGAGCCCGGCACGGACGTGCGAATGGTCTGCACCGAGGACCGTTACAAGCTCAGCTACAGCGAACGCCGCGACGCTTACGAGCTCTACGACATCCTGAACGACCCGCACGAGCACCAGGACCTGTCTCGGTTGCAGCTCGACGTGTTTGAGGCCATGAAGCAGCGCTTCGAGGAATGGCGCGCCGAGCACAAGACACTCCTGTACGGGTCGTAGCGGCTCCGCTCGGTTCTTCTTCCGCGCCCGCCTGAAACCGCCGGACGGGGGCCGGAGCCGCGTCGAGATGTCCGTTCAGAACCGAGCGTTTCATCGTATCGGCCATCTCGTGCGCTTACGAAGCGCCCGGCGACGGGTTCATGACAGACGGCGTTCGGTGGGATACAATGATCTCGGGCACCAACTTGAAATGAGATCGCCTCGCAGGAAAGGGACCCGGTATGAGAATCCCCCATAGACACCAAACGTTGACGATGGCCCTCTTGGCCGCCGTGGTGGCCTGTCACGGGCTGACGCCACTGTGCGCCGCCGTGCCCCAGCCCCTGGAATTGTGGTACCCGGCACCGGCCAAGGAATGGACCGAGGCCCTGCCCGTGGGCAACGGGCGAGTGGGGGGGATGGTCTTCGGCGGTCTCGCCAGCGAGCGCATCCAGTACAATGAAGACACGCTCTGGACGGGGATCCCGCGGGATTATGCACATCCCGGGGCCGCAGCGCACCTGGACGAGATTCGGCGGCTGTTGTTCGAGGGCAAGCAACGCGAGGCCGAACAGCTCGCCATGGAGCACTTCATGAGTGTGCCGCTGCGCCAGGAGCGCTACCAGCCGTTCGCGGACCTGCTGTTTGAGTTCCCCGGGCACGCCGAGGCGCAGGACTACCGCCGCGCGCTGGACCTGGACGGAGCCGTGGCCACCACACGATATCGCGTGGGCCCCGCAACCCATGCCCGGACGGTGTTCGCCAGTTATCCCGACCAGGTCCTTGTCATACGGATCGAAGCCGATATCCCCGGCGCGGTCTCGTTCACCGTCACCAAGAAGAGCCCGCACGCCGGGGCCGAGACCTTCCGGCACGATGATCAGACGCTGGGCCTCCGCGGACGTGTCGCCGACTATACACAGAGCCGCGGCGCGGAAAAACGGCCCAGCGTGTTGCGGTTCGAGTCGCTCCTGCAGGTGCGAAACGAAGGAGGCCGCGTACGGGTCAGCGACCACGAGATAACGGTAACCGATGCGGATGCCGTCGTGTTGATCCTCGCCGCGGCGACGAGTTACAAGAACTATCACGATGTCAGCGCCGACCCGGACGCCCGGTGCAGGACAACACTGGGTGCCGTAGCCGGCAAGGACTACAGCGCCCTGCTGGCTGCGCACCAGGCCGACCACCGGGCCCTGTTTCGCCGCGTGTCACTGGACTTGGGGACCACCGCCGCCGCGGCCAAGCCGACCGACATGCGCATCGCCGAGTTCGCCCAAGGCGAGGATCCACAACTGGCGGCGCTGTTCTTTCAGTATGGCCGTTACCTGCTGATCGCCAGCAGCCGCCCCGGCAGCCAGCCGGCGAACCTGCAGGGCATCTGGAACGAGAGCCTCACCCCCGCCTGGGACAGCAAGTGGACGGTGAACATCAACACGGAGATGAACTACTGGCCCGCCGAACCGGCGAACCTGTCGGAGTGCCACGAGCCGCTGTTCGACCTGATTGCCGACGTGAGCCGGACCGGCCAAAGCGTCGCCCGCGAGCACTACGACTGCCGCGGCTGGGTCCTGCACCACAACACCGACATCTGGCGGGGCGCGGCCCCCATCAACCACAGCAACCACGGCATCTGGCCCACGGGCGGCGCGTGGCTCGCCCAGCACCTGTGGTACCACTGGCAGTTCACCGGCGATGAGGAGTTCTTGCGAACACGGGCCTACCCGATTCTCAAGTCGGCGGCGATGTTCTTCGCGGACTACCTGATTGAGGACCCCCGCAACGACAA